>JBQGDU010000597.1:0-2785 GCA_052039245.1 Aeromicrobium sp.
GCTCCTCGACGTGCCGGACGGGGGCGACGCCTTCGAGCGCCTCGACATGGTCGATCAGCTCAGAGAGATCCGGACGGCCGTCGGTGGCTTCACGAGCCTGGCGCACGATCTCGGATCGCCGCTCCAGCACGGCCGCGTCGACTTCTGGTGCCTGCGACGCCGGCTCCTCCTGTGACCCCTCGTCGGCTACGGCGCGTGCATCCACGTCCGGGGCGTCGGGGCTGTGTCGATCGTCGTTCACGTCCGCCATCATCGCACTGCCCGAGCGTCTGGGACACGTGGAGCGGCGCCGGTGTCGTCGACCGTGCGCCACGCGAGGCCGAGCGTCGCACGAAGGACGTGCAACGTCTCCTCCCCACGCTCGACGACGACGGTGTCCTCGTGCAGCACGGCCGTCGCCTCGGCGCACGTCGCACGATCCGCCTCGACCACCACCTCCGGGTGCGAGACGAGCAGCGCACCGAGGTCCTCACCGACCAGGTCCGGCCGTGACCCGACGGGCGCATCAGCGAGGTCCTGCAACGTACTCACCCCGGTGAGCACGGCGAGACTCCGGATCCCGAGGGCGGCAGCTCCCTCGATGTCGGTGTCGATGCGATCGCCCACCATGAGCGGGAAGGTCGGCTCGAATCTCGTCAAGGTCTCATCGAACAGGGCTCGCTCCGGCTTTCCCGCGACGACGGGACGCCGCCTCGTGGCGTTGGCCACGGCCTGCACGAGCGAACCGTTGCCCGGTGCGGTCCCCCGTGCGGTCGGGAACGTGAGATCGGTGTTGCTCGCGAACCACGGAATGCCGGCGTGGACGGCGTAGGACACCTCGGCGAGGTCGGCCCAGGTGAGATCGGGGCTGAAGCCTTGGACGACGGCGCGGACGGAGTCGCCCATCTGCCCGGTGGTACGCAGACCGACCTCCTGCAGACAGTGACGGAGTCCCTCTCCCCCGGCCACCAGGACGGTGGCGCCGACGCCGACCGCGTCGACGATGAGACGCGAGACGGCCTGTGCCGACGTGACGACGTCGTTGTCGTCGGCCACGGGCATTCCGAGGTCGCGCAGGTGGTCCGCAACGGCCCCTGGGGGGCGGGAGGCGTTGTTCGTCAGGTACGCCGTCCGCATCCCGCGCTCCGTGGCCGCTCGCAGACTGTCGCGGGCCCCGGGCACCGCATCCTGTCCGACGTAGACGACGCCGTCGAGATCGAGCATGGCCACGTCGTGGACGCTGCAGAGCGCGTCGTCGCTGCTGGCGAGAGGCATGTCTCGAGGCTAGGCCGTCCTCGTCACCACCGGGACACGGGTGCACCCGGACAGGTCGACGCCCACGAAGCTGACCGGACCGCCGGTCGACCGGGTGAAACGACGCCGAAGCTCGCCCTCGACCTCCACCTCGGCATCCGGAGCCAGTCGCAGCACGCGACTGCGCAGTCGGGACGTCCAGGCGACGCACTCGATCACGTCGACCGGCTGCTTTCCTCGGCGGCGTGCTGCCGGGGATCTGGGGACGACGAGACGGAAGCTCACGAGCCGGTCACCGCTGGGCAGGATGCGTTCCTCCGGCGGCGCCGAGACGCGTCCGCGCAGACGCACCGAGTTGAGGGTCGTGGAGGCAGAGGCAGCAGGCATGCCTCCATCGTGGACGTCGCCGATCGAGGAGGCACCCCCCAGTCATCCACCGTGTGGACGGCCAACGGATCGGCAGGCTGCTGTGGACGGTGAGTCAGCTGAGCTCGGCGAGTCGATCCTCGGCATCGGTGATCCTGTTGCCGTCCACGGCGACGACCCGGTGGAACCACTCGACCGCTTCCTCACGACGACCGAGGTCCAGCAGAGTATCGGCATAGGCGTAACGGAGTCGGGCCACCCAGTCCGCGCGGGACTTGCTCTGCAAGGACTCCGTCTCCAGCTGCTGGAGCGCGGCCTCGGCCTGGCCCAGGTCCCGACGAGCGCCGGCGACGACGATGGACAGCTCCACCTGACCGGCGTCGTCAAGATGAGAGCGGATCTCCGCAGTGTCGGACTCCAAGGCCTTCTCAGGACGCCCCAACGCGCGCTCGCAGTCGGCCATCATCGGGGAGTACAGCTTCTGTCCGTTCATCCGCCGCGCTGCACGCAGCTCCGAGAGTGCCTCAGCGAACTTTCCAGCGGCGTAGGCGGTCTCACCGCACGCCTCCCGGATGAGCCCGTTCCTCGAAGCCCGGGCTCGAGCCGCCAGCGCGTGCTGGTAGGCAGTCTCCGGATCCGATGCCACGAGGACGCCGGCCATCACCAGGTGACGGGCCACCCGCTCCGCGAGCTTCTCGGGCAGTCCCTGCAGCTGCTGGCGCGCGTACTTGTCGAGGTCTTTGGCACTGACGTCGTCCGGGATGGGAGGGCCGTCGTAGATCTTCTGATCCGCAGTGCGTTCCTCGCGACCCCTGCCGGACCGACGGTCATCCTCACGTCGCGGCCCGCCGGGTCGACCGCCCGGGCGGCCACCGGAGCGCGAGGTCGCACGACCCCGACGATCGTCGCGGCCACTGCGGCCGTCGTTGGAACGCGAGGACCGCGAAGTGCCCTGTGCACGACCACGGCCGCTCCCACGGGGGCCGCGGGGGGTGTCTTCACTCATGTCTTGCTCCTCAAATGCAGCGAGGCCGCTCCCGAAGGAGCGGCCTCGCGCTAAAGATAGTCCGGCGACGTCCTACTCTCCCACACCGTCTCCAGTGCAGTACCATCGGCGCTGAAGGGCTTGACTTCCGGGTTCGGAATGTTACCGGGTATTTCACCTTCGCCATGGTCGCCGAAACTC
>JBQGDU010000598.1:0-1603 GCA_052039245.1 Aeromicrobium sp.
CACCCCCTGCACCGGCACCGGCATCGCCGAGGCGCTCATCCTCTCCCGCTGGGAGGGCACCTACGGGCTGCGCGACGCCGGCGGCCGTACGGTCCCGGTCTACGCCTCGCACCTGCGCGTGCGCGACGAGGACGGCGCCCCTTCCACGGTCTGTCTGCTCGTCCTCGACAGCGAGCGCGCCGTGCTCCAGTCCCACCCGCGCGCCAAATCGCACGACGGCGGCCACGGCGAGCGCGAGTCCCGGACCACCGACCCCTTCGAGGCGTTCATCGGCTCACCGCCGCCGGAGGACCTCGACGGGCTGCTCCAGCGCACCGTCGAGCGCGCCCGCGACATGCTCGACGGCGACGCCGCGTACCTCCTGCTCGCCACCGACGACGAGACGGAGCTGGAGGTGCGCGCCAGCACCGGTCTGCCGTCCGCCCGGCAACGCTTCGCCCGGGTCCCCGTCGAGGCCGGCACCGGCAGGTACGGCAGCGCACGGATGCCCTCCGTCCACGAGGACGTCACCTCCGCCCCCGGCTCGGTGCCGCTGCTCAGCGGCACCGGGATGCGCTCGGTGGTGACCGTGCCGCTCAAGGTCGAGGGCCGGCTGACCGGCTCCCTCGGGGTCGCCGCGGAGTCCGCCGCCCGGTACACCAACGAGGAGGCGCTGCGGCTCCAGTTCGCCGCCGACCGCATCGCACTGGCCGTCGAGTCCGCCCGGCTCACCGAGCTGGAGCGGCTGCGACGCGGCTCGCTCAGCTTCCTCGTCGAGGCCTCCGACCTGCTGGCCGGCACCCTCGACCGCGACCAGACGCTCGCGCTCATGGCCCAGATGACCGTCCCCACGCTCGCCTCGTGGTGCGCGGTCTACACCGTCGCCGACCAGACCTCCGAGCCCTACCTCAGCTACGTGCTGCACGAGGACGAGGACCGCATCGACGGACTCAAGGCACTGCTCGGCAAGGTCGACTCCCCCGAGCCCCTGCTCGCGCCCGGCGCCCGCGTGTGGACCGCCCCGAGCGACGCCGCGCACTCCGCGGCACTGCGCACCTCGTTGCGCAGCCTGCTGCTCGACGACCCCGCGCTCACCGCTCCCGGCACGTCCCTGGCCACCGCGTCGGCGGTCGGGGGCGAGACGGTCGTGCTCCCCCTGGTCGCCCGCAATCGCGTCATCGGCATGCTCGTCCTCGGCAAGCCGACCGACGAGCGGTTCCGCCAAGAGATCCTGGAGCTGGCCGAGGACCTGTCCCGCCGAGCCGCGCTCGCCCTGGACAACGCACGGCTCTACTCCGAGCGCACGACCATCAGCCAGTCGCTCCAACGCAGCCTGCTCCCACCGGAGTTGCCTCCCGTCGACGGCGTCGTGGTGGAGGTCATCTACCGAGCCGCGGGCGAGGGCAACGAGGTCGGTGGCGACTTCTACGACCTCTTCCCCATCAGCGACGGCGCGTACGGCTTCGCGATCGGCGACGTCTGCGGCACCGGCCCCGAGGCCGCAGCCGTCACCGGCCTGGCCCGCCACGCGCTGCGCCTGCTGGCCCGCGAGGGCTTCACGGGCCCGGCAGTCCTGGAGCGCCTCAACGCGGCCATCCTCGACGAGGGTGCCCGCAGCCGCTTC
>JBQGDU010000599.1:0-6361 GCA_052039245.1 Aeromicrobium sp.
GGGCGAGGACCTCCGGGCTCGAGGGGTGGTCCTGCGTCGTGTACGATATTCCTAACCCACAACCGAGGGATAGCTCCGGAGGCGTGACACCCATCTAGTCGCTGATCTGAGCGTGCAGGCGCAACACCCGACGGGCCGCCACCTCGAAGCCGTCCGTGACGAAGATCTGCGAGCCGATGTGCGAGTGCAGGCCGAGCAGCTCGACACCCGGGGCGTCGAGAACCCGGCGCACGGCGTCGAGGGCGGCCCCGTCGGCGATCGAGAAGCCGAACTTCTGGTCCTCGTGCGAGGTGGAGATGTACTCGTGCGTGTGGGCCTCCACGCCCGCGGTGACCCGCACCATGACCCCGGCGGTGACCCCCAGCTCGTCACAGAGCCGGGCGATCCGATCGATCTCCTCGACGCTGTCGACGATGATCCGACCGACGCCCGCCTCGAGCGCGCGACGAAGCTCCGCGAGGGACTTGTTGTTGCCGTGCAGGCCGATGCGCTCGGGAGGGAACTCTGCACGCAGCGCGACGGCGAGCTCGCCCCCGGTGCAGACGTCGAGACTGAGCCCCTCCTCGGCCACCCAGCGCGCCGTGGCCACGCACAGGAACGCCTTGCCGGCGTAGTAGATGTCCGCGCCGGCGAAGGCGTCGGCGAACGCCCGGGCGCGCGCCCGGAAGTCGTCCTCGTCGACGACGTAGAGCGGTGTGCCGAACTCGCGCGCGAGGTCGTCGACGGGGACCCCGGCCACCGACAGCACGCCGTCGACCTTGGCGACCCCCGTCGCCCACAGGTGCGGCACGAGCGCGTCGGGATCCTCGGGATACCGCAGCCATGCCGGGCCGCGGTCACCTGCTTGGCCGTGCAGGGCTCCTGCCTCGTGCGAGCGCATCGTCACATCCTCTCTGGTGCGCTGACGCCCAGCAGGGCGAGGCCGTTGGCGATGACCTGCCGCGTCGCGGCGACGAGCACGAGACGCGCCCGGTGGACGTCGGTGACGTCCTCATCACCCTGCGGCAGGACCCGACAGACGGCGTAGAACGCGTGGAAGGTCGCCGCGGTGTCCTCCAGGTAGCGGGCGACGCGGTGCGGCTCGCGCAGCTGGGCCGCTCGGGCCACGACGCCGGGGAACGCGGCGAGGGCGCGCAGCAGGTCGCCCTCCTTCTCCGTCTCCAGCAGTGCGGGTTCGAAGCGCTCGAGTCCGTGCTCGATGTCGAGGTCCGCGGCATTGCGCAGGATGGAGGAGAGCCGCGCGTGGGCGTACTGCACGTAGTAGACGGGGTTGTCGTTGCTCTTGGCGGTCATCTCGGCGACGTCGAGCGTCAGCGGAGTGTCCACCGGGTAGCGGATGAGCGTGTACCGCAGGGCGTCGGTGCCGACGAGGTCGATGAGCTCACGCAGGGAGACGATCGTCCCCGCCCGCTTCGAGAGCTTCAGCTCCCGGCCGTCGGAGAGGATCTTGACGAGCTGGCCGATGAGCACCTCGAGCTGTGCGTCGGGGTCGTCGCCCACGCACGCCGCCATGGCGCGCAGGCGTCCCACGTAGCCGTGGTGGTCGGCGCCGAGTAGGTAGATGCAGGGATCGAACCCGCGTTCGCGCTTGTCGACGTAGTAGGCGGTGTCGGAGGCGAAGTAGGTGAGCGCACCGTCGGACTTGCGCAGCACCCGGTCCTTGTCGTCGCCGAAGTCGGTGGTGCGCATCCAGAGAGCGCCGCCCTCCTCGTACAGCCGTCCCTGCTCGGTGAGCTTCGCGAACCCGCGCTCGACGGCGTCGGAGTCGTGCAGCGAGCGTTCGGAGAACCACACGTCGAAGTGGGTGTTGAGCTCGGCGAGCTCGGACTGCTGCTCGGCGAGCTGCAGCGCGTACCCGGCCTCGCGGAACGCCTCGAGCTGTTTCGCCGCCGACTGGTCGAGGACGGCGGGGTCGGCCTCCACGACCCGCGCGGCCAGGTCGGCCACGTAGGCGCCCTGGTAGCCGTCCTCCGGCGGCTCCTCCCCGTGCGCGCGAGCCTGCAGCGAGGCACCGAAGTGGTCCATCTGCACACCGCGGTCGTTGATGTAGAACTCCCGCGTGACCTCGGCGCCCGCCGCCTCGATCGCGCGGCCGATGGCGTCACCCACGGCAGCCCAGCGGGTATGACCGAGGTGGAGCGGCCCGGTGGGGTTGGCGCTGATGAACTCGAGGTTGATCCGCTGCCCCCCGAGAGCGTCGTTGCGTCCGTACGCCTCCCCCGCTGCCAGCACCTGCTCCGCCACCTGGCCCTGGGCACCCGCGGCCACGCGGACGTTGAGGAATCCGGGCCCGGCGATCTCCGCGGAGCTGATGCCGTCGTGCGCCGCCAGGACCGTCGCGAGGTCGGTGGCGAGATCGCGTGGGTTGACGCCGGCCTTCTTGGCCAGCTGCAGCGCGATGTTCGTCGCGTAGTCCCCGTGCTCCTTGACCTTGGGTCGCTCGACGCGGACCTGCGCGGGGACACCGTCGGGAAGGGTCAGTCGGCCGTCGTCGACGAGGCGCTGGAGGGCTTCGACGAGGACGGTGGAGAGCTGCTCGGGAGTCACCGGCCCAGCCTATCGAGGTGGCGGGGGTGTCGAACCTCCCGTCCCGAGCCTTCTCCGCCGGGGCTACGACGGTCGGGGCTGGTCGGCGCTCACCCCTGCCGTGAGGCGATCGACGTCCGGATGGTCTCGACGAGGTCGTCCGGGTCGAACGGCTTCGTCAGGTAGGCGTCGGCACCGGCCTCGAGCCCGCGACGGATGTCCGCGGGGAGGTTCTGGGTGGTGACCATCACGATCGTCAGGTCCTGCAGGTCGGGGTCGGCCCGCATGGCCGAGATCGTCTCGACGCCACCTTGGCGCGGCATCATCTCATCGACCGTGACGGCGTCCGGCAACGTGCCGGAAGCGGCCGCGGCGCGCAGCTTCTCCAGACAGTCGATCCCGTCGACGGCCTCGGTGACCTCGAAGCCGGCGAGCTCGAGATTGGTACGGATCAGGAAGCGGATGGACGCCGTGTCATCGACGACCAGGACGGTGGGCACGAGACTCACGGTAGCGGTCGTGCGGTACGCTCATCGTGCACTTCGAGGAACTCTCAGGAAGGGTTCACCGAACGTGCAGGGCCCCCGTAGCTCAGGGGATAGAGCACCGCCCTCCGGAGGCGGGTGCGCAGGTTCGAATCCTGCCGGGGGTGCCCTCGGGGTGGTCGCGACATTCCGACCACCATGCGTGCGAAACCCGAGTCGGTACGTACCGGTCTCGGGTTTCGTGCGTTCATCGTGGGCGTGGCCTCCATTCCGACGGGTGGTCCGGGTTCCGTGCGTCGGATCCGCCGTGTGCCGGGACGTCTCGGGACTTCGCTGCTGAGGCTGCGCGTGCCCTGCTCCGGGTCCTGCGGACAGGTCGATCGAGGTGCTCACGGAACACTGCGTCGTCGTGCACAGCAGTGGGCCCGGGTCCGACCGCGTCGCCGCCGACGCCTGTGGCCCTGAGATCGAGAAGAGTGAGCAGCCACTCGCACAACGTCTCAAGAGGCGCAGGGGCACTCGTCGGAAGACACATCTCGAAGCCGGGTCTGGGGCGGCCGCGTCGCAGCGGGAAGCCAGTCCCGGACTCTGGAGACGCTCCTTCGAGGACCTCCGTGGCGGCTGCGGGCGCCGTCAGAGGGTGGCCGGACAGCTTCTCGTGCTCTCTCCGAACAGTGCGATCGCGGATCAGCAGAGGCTGACTCGCGCCGCGGGGTGGGCGAGTCGAGAGCCCGTCAACTGGCTGCCCGGGTGCGGCACACCCAGGAACGACGCGACCTTCCGCGCGAGCACGGCGGCAACGAGGTTAGGAGCGCGTCTCCCGGCCGGGCAGGCGCACCCGACCACAGGAGGCAGACATGACGACTCGAGACGAGCACCCCACCACGTCCAAGGTCGTGCTCATCACCGGCGGCAGCAGCGGGATCGGAGAGGCGACGGCGCGCCGACTCGCCGCGTCCGGCCACCGCGTCGTGGTCGGTGCACGTCGCGAGGATCGACTACGACGCGTGGTGGAGGACATCCGGGAGACGGGAGGCTCGGCCACCCAGGTCCGCCTCGACGTCACCGACCGAGAGATGGTCGCGGCCACGGTGGCCGACGTCGTCGCGCAGTACGGCCGACTCGACGTCATCGTCAACAACGCCGGCGTGATGCCGCTGTCGCGGCTCGACTCCCTGCTCGTCGACGAGTGGGACCGGATGATCGATGTGAACGTGCGGGGTCTGCTGCACGGCATCGCGGCCGCGTTGCCGCACTTCCAGACACGGGGAAGCGGGCACCTGGTCACCATGGCGTCGGTCGGCGCGCACGAGGTCTCGGAGACGGCCGCGGTCTACTCGGGCACGAAGTTCGCTGCCTGGGCGATCACCGAGGGTCTGCGGATCGAGCTCGATCCCGGCATTCGCGTCACCACGATCTCCCCCGGCGTCACGACCTCCGAGCTCGCCGACTCCATCTCCGATCCCGGTGCACGGGAGGCGATGGAGGTCTACCGCGCAGCGGCCATGCCCGCCGATGCCGTCGCCCGCGCGATCGAGTACGCGCTCGAGCAGGCGGACGACGTCGACGTCAACGAGATCATCGTGCGTCCGTCGGGACAGCGGTGACCTGCTCGCGCGAGTGGAGCGGTCCGACTCAGGCTCTACGGTGGGCATCATGACGCAACCACGTCTGGGCGCCTTCCTCTCCACGCGGCGCGCACGCGTACAGCCCGCCGATGCCGGGCTCCCGTTGTCCGGACTCCGACGGGTCCCCGGACTGCGTCGCGAGGAGGTCGCGATGCTCGCCGGCGTGAGCGCCGACTACTACACCCGGCTCGAGCAAGGTCGCGAACGTCATCCGTCCGCCGCGGTGCTCGAGGCACTGTCGCGCGTGCTCCGCCTGACCGCCGACGAGCGCGAGCACGCCTTTCGCCTCGCGGGGACGGCGCTCCCCGCCGAGATGCCCCGCGGAGACTCGAACGCCGGCCCGCAGCTGGAGGCGCTCCTCGAGGACTGGCCCGCGAACCCTGCCGTCGTGGTCGACCGGACCCTCGACGTGATCACGCTCAATGCCATCGCCGACGCACTCTTCGGTGGCCTGGCCGTCGGCGACAATCTCGCCGAGCGGGTCTTCCTGAGGTCCGATGCCCGGCGCCTCTACCCCGCCTGGCGAACGGTCGCGGTCAGCACGGTCGCCAGCCTGCGTCTCGCGGAGGGGCACGCTCCCCGTGATCCGCGTCTGCTCGAGCTGCTGGGCGACCTGCGGGGCGGCTCCGAGGAGTTCGTCGAGCTCTGGGACCGGGGCGACGTACGCGGGAAGTCGACCGAGGCCAAGCGGTTCCACCACCCGGAGGTCGGCGACCTGGATCTCACCTACCAGGCGTTCGACGTCAGATCGGCGCCCGGCCAGCAGCTGCTGGTCTACCGAGCCGAGCCCGGGAGCAGGAGCGCGGAGTCGCTGAGGCTGCTCGGGTCACTCGTCGCGAGTGCGAGGAGTGCGCGCGAGGGGACACACCACGCCACCGAGTCGTGACTCGACCGGGACAGTCCTCTCGACGGGCCATCCCGGACATCGCGCGCATGACGGCAGACGGACGCGAACCGGGCACCCGGGACGACGACGGTGGCAGACCACAGCGGGTCGACACCACGAGCGCCCGTCGAGAGGTCCCGGTGGTCCGTGCGCATCGGGCCTGCGGCAGACGATCCGGACACCGACGGCTCCCCACCTCGACCGGACGACCCCGGACGGAGGCGTTGGCATCCTGCCCAGGAGTCTTCGGCGCCGAGCGCCCTGTCGGTCTGAGGGTGCGTCCCTGCGTGAAGCGCCGTCATGACCCGGAACCACCGGCTGAGAACGACATCGGTGACAGCTCCTCGATGAGATGCTCGACGCGGCTGCGGGCCTGGTCGCGGAGAGCTCCTACCGCTGGCAGGTCAGCGCCCGCCGGATCGTCGAGGTCCCGGTCTGCGTCGCGCTCTCCTGGAGAGAACCGGCGCGCGTCGTCGCAGCCCGTGGTGATGACGAGGTCGGCCTCCTGGACCGGACCGTCGTCGAGTCGACGCGGCTGGCAGCGGTGATGTCGATGCCCTCTTCGACCGTCACGGCAACGGCGACGGGGTTGAGCTGATCGGCCGGACGGACCCTACGGAACGGGCATCAACGCCATCACCGGCGAAGGCACGTACGTAGCCGGCGGCCATCTGGGAACGACCGGCGTCGTGGACGCAGACGACCAGGAGGTCGCGTCATCGGGGCACCTCATGTGAGGTGGGTCGTCGTCCAACCCCCGCCGCCGGCATACCCGAGGTTCGATGGACTGAGACGGGTCGGCCGCCAGGGTTGTTGCAGGTCAGCGACTTCCGCGA
>JBQGDU010000600.1:0-3307 GCA_052039245.1 Aeromicrobium sp.
CTCAACGCCGCGCTGGTGCGCAGCCTCTCGGTGGACATGGTGTGCACCGAGCACGACCTGGCCGAGCTGGTCGGCGACCCGCCCGGAGGACTCACGTCGTTGGACGAGGCCCTCCGCGCAGCGATGGCCTGACGACACGGACACCGCCCGAGGCAGCGCACGAGAGCGCAGCGCACGAGAGCCTCGTCCCGTTCCGCCCGGCGCGGTCCCGCTGACCAGCGAGAGGAGCGGACTCCTGCCGCCCGCCGCCTCGACTACTCGGAGACGAAGATGTGCGCCGCGGCGTCGGCATCGACCTCCGCGGTCTCGCCCTGCCGGGCGACGACCACGCCGTCGTGACCGCTGGAGATGAGGACGTCGTTGCCCGGCAGGGCGCCGACGCGCCGCAGCACCGACATGACCTCGGTGTCCTTCTGCAGCTCCTCGGCGATCCGTCGGACGATGCGGCGTCGGGGTTCGGTGCTGCCGTGAGCGGCCGCCGTGAGCGACTCCAGCCCGGCGAGGAACCGGATCGGGTCGTCGTCATCGTCGGCCACCGACTCATCACCCAGCTCGGACAGACCCGGGATGGGGTTGCCGTACGGCGACTCGGTGGGGTGCTCGAGGAGGTCGACGAGGCGACGCTCGACCTGCTCGGACATGACGTGCTCCCATCGGCACGCCTCCTCGTGCACGAACTCGATCTCCAGACCGATGACATCGGTGAGCAGCCGCTCGGCGAGACGGTGCTTGCGCATCACCCGCGTGGCGAGCTGGCGCCCCTTGTCCGACAGCTCGAGATGCCGGTCGCCCTCGACGGTGAGCAGACCGTCACGCTCCATGCGCGCCACGGTCTGGCTCACGGTGGGTCCGCTCTGGTGGAGGCGCTCGGCGATGCGCGCGCGCAGGGGGACGATGCCCTCCTCCTCCAGCTCGTAGACGGTCCGCAGGTACATCTCGGTGGTGTCGATGAGATCGCTCACGCGGTCATTGTTCCACGCCGTGCGGACAGCCCGCCCCTCGCTCAGGATGGGAAGCATGCCCACGTCCGTCATGTGCTTCCGCGCCGACTTCCGACTGCAGGACAATCCGGCGCTGCGAGCGGCGATCGAGGCCGGCCCGGACGGCGTCGTGCCGATGTTCGTGCTGGACGACCACTACTGGGACAAGGGCGGACAGTCCCGACTGGCGGCTCTCATGCGGCTGCTCCGCGACCTCGACGAGCGCGTCGGCGGGCTCGTCGTGGTGCACGGCAAGCCGTGGGAGGTCGTGCCCCGCGTGGCGCGCGCCGTGGAGGCCGGTTCGGTGCACGTGGCGGCCGACTACACGCCCTACGAGGCACAGCGCGACGACAGCATCGAGCGGGCCCTCGCCGAGGACGACGTCGAGCTCGTGCGGACGGGCTCCTCCTACGCCGTGGCCCCCGGCAGGGTCACCAAGCCCGACGGCACGCCGTACCGGGTCTTCACCCCGTTCTTCCGCTCCTGGCGTGAGCACGGGTGGCGCGACCCGGCGCCCGGCGTGCAGGACGTGCCGTGGATCACCGCCGACGTCCGTACGAAGCAGATCCCCGACGTCGACCCGCCCGAGGGCATGGAGCTTCCCGCCGTCGGCGAGGAGGCCGCACGCCGGCAGTGGCGCCGCTGGCTCGACGACGTCGACACCTACGACGACCTCCGCGACCTGCCCGGCCGGGACGCGACGTCGCGCATGTCGGTCCATCTCAAGTGGGGCGCCATCCATCCCCGCACGATGCTGGCCGACCTCGCCGAGCGCAGGTCCGACGGTGCGGCGGCCTACGAGCGCGAGCTGGCGTTCCGCGAGTTCTACGCCGACGTCGTCCATCACCGTCCCGAGACCCTCGAGGAGTACTACGACCAACGGTTCGCCCACATGGAGTACGACCACCCCGGTGGCGACCTGCAGGCGTGGAAGGACGGGCGCACCGGCTTCCCGATCGTCGACGCCGGCATGCGCCAGCTGCGCGCGGAGGGCTGGATGCACAACCGCGTGCGCATGATCGTCGCGAGCTTCCTGGTCAAGGACCTGCACCTGGAGTGGACGGTCGGCGCGAAGCACTTCCGCGACCTGCTCGTCGACTTCGACCTCAGCTCCAACCAGCACGGCTGGCAGTGGGTGGCCGGTTGCGGCACGGACGCCGCACCCTACTTCCGCATCTTCAACCCCACGACGCAGGGCAAGAAGTTCGACGCCGACGGCAGCTACGTGCGTCGGTGGGTGCCCGAGCTGCGCGACGTGGAGGGCAAGAAGGTCCACGAGCCCTGGACGCTCGACGAACCGCCGGCCGACTACCCGGCACCGATCGTGGACCACGCCGAGGAGCGTCGGGAGTCGCTGCGCCGCTACGAAGCCATCACCTGAGGAGAGGGTGCCCCCGTCACCCGACCCCACCGATCCGGTGCCCGCCCCCGATAGCGTGTCGCCATGACGACGATCGCGGCACAGTTCAACGGACCGGCCACGAGCGGCAACGGCGGATACGTCTGCGGTCTCCTCGGCGCCGAGCACGGAGCCGACGTCGTGACGGCCACGCTGCGTCAGCCTCCCCCGCTGGGCGTCGCGCTGTCGTGGGAGCGCCACGAGGACACGCTCTCGCTGCTCACCGCCGGCGGGGCGGTCGTCGGCGAGGCCGTGCCCGGCACCTTCACGAGCGACCCGCCGCCGTGCCCCACGCCCGAGGAGGTGGCCGACGGTCTCGCCGCGTACCGCGGGTTCGACCTGCACCCCTTCGACCGCTGCTTCACGTGCGGGACCTCGCGCGACGAGGGCGACGGGCTGCGCATCTTCAGCGGTCCGGTCGACGACGCCCGAACGGTCGCGCCCTGGACCCCGCACCCGGACTTCGACACCGGCGACGGCGCGGTCGACGTCGCCGTCACCTGGGCCGCCCTCGACTGCCCCGGTGGATGGGCCGCCGACTTCACCGCCCAGCTCATGCTGCTCGGGAGGATGACGGGACAGGTGCTGCGGCGGCCGACGGTCGGCGAGTCGCTCGTGGCCACCGGACAGCTCGTGGATCGGGACGGCAGGAAGTTCCGCACGACGACGGCGCTCTACACCCCGGGTGGGGAGCTGCTGGGTCGCTCGGAGCAGGTCTGGATCGAGATCGTCGACCCGTCCTCCTGAGCGATCCCGCGGGCAGGGGCGGCGTTCGAGCACGCGGTCCACGCGTCCGAGGACCCTCCCTGCATCGGCGACCTCCGAGGTGCGGAGCGAGCCCGTCCGTGGTCGCATGACTCCATGAGCACCTCGACCGGCGGCGCGGCCCACCGGCCGATCGTCTCGCTCCCCCGTCAGTGGCTGGTCC
>JBQGDU010000601.1:0-5476 GCA_052039245.1 Aeromicrobium sp.
GGACGGTCCAGGTGCGCGAGCGGCGAGTCGACGACGACGCGTGCGACGGGCCGCTCCAGCTCGGAGAGGGGTGCGTCGACCGGCTCGACGGCCGGACGGTCGACGGTCTCGGGGACGAGCGAGAGCTGCTCGCCGTCCTGCTCGCCCGATCCTGTCCTCACGTGCTCGGTTCTACCAGCCGGCCCGGACGCACGAGGGCCCCCGCCCGTCGGACTGTGCCGATGGATGGGGGCCGTCGTGGCGGGCCGACTGGAGCTCAGGCCTGCGCGGCGGCCTTGAGCGCCTCGGCGCGGTCGGTGCTCTCCCACGGCAGGCCGTCGCGGCCGAAGTGGCCGTAGGCTGCGGTCTGCGCGTAGATGGGGCGCAGCAGGTCCAGGTCGCGCACGATGGCGCCCGGCCGCAGGTCGAAGACCTCGAGGACTGCCTCGCGGATGGTGTCCACCGGGACGGTCTCGGTGCCGTGGGTGTCGACGTAGAAGCCCACCGGCTGGGAGACGCCGATCGCGTAGGCGACCTGCACCTCGGCCTTGCGGGCGAGACCGGCGGCGACGATGTTCTTGGCGACCCAGCGCATCGCGTACGCGGCGGACCGGTCGACCTTGCTCGGGTCCTTGCCGGAGAATGCGCCTCCGCCGTGGCGGGCGTAGCCGCCGTAGGTGTCGACGATGATCTTGCGGCCGGTCAGCCCGGCGTCGCCCATGGGGCCACCGATGACGAACTTGCCCGTGGGGTTGATGTGCAGGCGGTAGTCGGAGGCGTCGATGTCGTACTGGGCCAGCACCTCGTCGATGACGTGCTTCTTGATGTCGTTCGGGAGCTGGTTCTCCAGGTCGACGCCGTCCTCGTGCTGCGTGGACAGGACGATGGCCTCGACACGCACCGGACGGTCGTCGTCGTCGTACTCGATGGTGACCTGGGTCTTGCCGTCGGGGCGCAGGTAGGCCAACGTCCCGTTCTTGCGGACCTCGGTCAGCCGCTCGGCGAGGCGGTGCGCGATCGTGATGGGCAGGGGCATCAGCTCCGGCGTCTCGTCGCACGCGAAACCGAACATCAGGCCCTGGTCGCCGGCACCCTGCAGGTCGAGCGGGTCGGTGGCCCCGCCCACGCGGGCCTCCTCCGCGGTGTCGACGCCCTGAGCGATGTCCGGGCTCTGCGCGTCCAGCGTCACCTGCACCGCGCAGGACTCCCCGTCGAAGCCCTTCGTCGAGGAGTCGTAGCCGATCTCGAGCACGCGGTCGCGGGCGATGCGCGCGATGTCGGCGTACGTCTGGGTGGTGACCTCGCCTCCGACGAGCACGAGACCGGTGGTCACGAACGTCTCGCACGCGACGCGGCTCTTGGGGTCCTCGGCGAGCAGCGCATCGAGGACGCTGTCGCTGATCTGGTCGGCGATCTTGTCCGGGTGACCCTCGGTCACGGACTCGGACGTGAACAAACGGCTCACTACGGTTCTCCTGTGTGGGTGGATCCGATGCGGGCTGTGCCGGGCTCGACGCCCGCTGACGTCTCGCGCAGTCTAGCGACCGTCTGATGTGACGCGCGGCCATTCCGCCCGTCGGACCACCGCGTCCCACACGGCGTGGGCGAGGTCCTCCTTGGGGCCGTGCGGCACCTCCTGCACCGCACCGTCGTCGGTCAGGACGACGGCCTCGGTGTCGGCACGGCCGAAGACGCGGTCGGCGCTCACGTCGTTGACGACGAGGAGGTCGCACCCCTTGCGCTCCAGCTTGGCTCTCGCGTGGTCGAGCACGCTCCCGTTCTCATCGCCCGTCTCCGCGGCGAACCCGACGATGGTCGGCTGCTTGCTCCTGCGGCGTCGCACCAGCTCGGCCAGGATGTCGGGGTTCTCGACCAGCTCGATCGTGGGGGCGGAGCCGTCGTGCGTCTTCTTGATCTTGGCCTCGGCGAGCGACGTCGGCCGGAAGTCCGCGGGGGCGGCGGCCATGACGACGGCGTCCGCGGCGGCCTCCTCGGTTCCCACGGCCGCGAGGACGGCGTCACGCAGCTCGCGCGTGGTGCCGACGCGCACGACCTCGGCGCCGGCGGGCGCCGGGAGGTCGACGTTCGCGGCGACCAGCGTCACCCGCGCGCCACGCGCCACGGCCGCCTCCGCGAGCGCGAGTCCCTGGCGTCCCGACGAACGGTTGCCGAGGTAGCGGACGGGGTCGAGGGGCTCACGAGTGCCTCCGGCGCTCACGACCACGTGGCGACCGAGGAGGTCGCGTGGGTGACCGCCGAGGACGTGGCGGCAGACGGCGAAGATCGACTCCGGCTCGGGCAGACGTCCGGGCCCGGTGTCCGTGCCGGTGAGGCGTCCGGCGGCAGGGTCGATGACGACGACCCCCCGCTCCCGCAGCAGCGCGACGTTGGCCTGGGTGCTGGGGTGGGTCCACATCTCGGTGTGCATGGCCGGCGCCATCACCACGGGGCACCGTGCCGTGAGCAGGGTGTTGGTGAGCAGGTCGTCGGCCAGACCGTGCGCGGCGCGGGCGAGGGTGTTGGCCGTGGCAGGGGCCACGACGACCAGGTCGGCCTGCTGTCCGAGACGGACGTGCGGCACCTCGTGGACGTCCTCGAAGACGTCCGTGTGCACCGGGTGGCCGCTGAGCGCCTCCCACGTGGGGGCGCCCACGAACTCCAGGGCCGACTCGGTGGGCACGACGCGGACGTCGTGCCCGGACTCGGTGAGCAGACGTAGCAGCAGCGCGGCCTTGTAGGCAGCGATGCCGCCACTGACCCCGAGGACGACCCGGGGCTGCGAGACGGACCCGCTGGCGGCGGACTCCATGAGTGCGGGCGAGGCTCAGGCCTCGTCGGGCTCGATGTCCTCGACCGTGAGCAGGTCGTCGTTGATCTCGCGCAGGGCGATGGAGAGCGGCTTCTCCTGCACCTGGGTCTCGAGCAGCGGGCCGACGTACTCCAGCAGACCCTCGCCGAGCTGGGAGTAGTAGGCGTTGATCTGCCGGGCGCGCTGGGCGCTGTAGAGGACCAGCTTGTACTTGGAGTCGGCCTTCTCGAGCAGGTCGTCGATGGGCGGGTTCGTGATGCCCTCGGCAACGGAACGCGTGGTGGTCACTTGACCTCGCTGTGATCGTGGGGAGCGTGCTGGTCGCGACGGGCGCCGCGACCGAACAAGTCTACCAACTCCCGGCACGCGGTCCGGACGTCGGTGTTGACGATCGTGACGTCGAACTCCGCCTCGGCGGCCAGCTCCTCCTCGGCCGTCCGCAGTCGGCGTGCCCGTTCCTCGGCCGTCTCCGTGCCCCGACCCACCAGTCGACGCTCCAGCTCGGTGAAGCTCGGTGGCGCCAGGAAGCACATGATCGCGTCGGGCATGTGCTCCCGCACCTGCCGTGCCCCCTGCAGGTCGATCTCCAGGAGAGCCTGCTCGCCGCGGGCGAGACGCTCCTCGACGGCCGCGCGTGGCGTGCCGTACCGGTACCTGCCGTGCACGACGGCCCACTCCAGCAGACCGTCAGTGGCGACCAGCTCGTCGAATCTCGCCTCGCTCACGAAGTGATAGTGCAGACCGTCCACCTCGCCGGGGCGCGGCGGCCGGGTGGTGGCCGAGACGGAGATCCAGATGTCGGGGTGCTCGTCGCGGACACAGGCCGCGACGGTGCCCTTGCCGACGGCGGTGGGCCCGGCCAGGACGACGAGCCGGGAGCGCCCGGTGTCGCCGCCTCCGGTCCGAGTGCCCTGCGGATCAGCGCTCACGCGGTCCGAACTCGCGCAGCAGTCCCTGGATCTGGTTGACGCCGAGCCCTCGCAGGCGCCGGCTCTCGGCGATGCCGATACGGTCCATGATCTCCTTGGCCTTGACCTTGCCGACGCCGGGCATGGACTGCAGGAGGTCGCTGACCTTCAGCTTGGCGACGACTTCGTTGACGCGTGCCTCGTTGATGACGTCGGCGAGGTTGGCGCCGGAGTGCTTGAGCCGGTTCTTCACCTCCGCCCGGATCTGACGAGCCTGGGCCGCCTTGTCCAGAGCCGCCTGTCGCTGCTCCGGCGTGAGCTTCGGGAGAGCCACCGTGTCACCTCTTCGTCGCTGTGTCGTGCCTTGCCGCTCCGGTCCGTCCCCGGTTCAGTCCAGGTCGATGTCGCATTCCTGCTTCACATTCTTCACCACGGCTGTTCGCTGGTCGTTCGTGCCGTTGAAGGCCTCGTAGGACTCGTTGAGTGCCGCGAGCTGCTCGGACGAGAGCTCGGCGACCTTGTCGTCGTCGGACATCTCCTCCAGCGAGAGACCGACCTCCTCCTGGGCCGCGAGCACCCCGCGGGTGGCCTCGGCGAGCTCGGTCCACTGCTGCTTGACCGACTCCGGCGCATCACCGGCGACGGCCTCGAAGGTCTCCGCGTACTCGGTGTAGCCCGCGTTGGTCCGGTCCTTGCCGAGGGACTCCAGTGTTCCGGCGTTCTCCTCGACCGTCGCGCAGTAGTCGCTCTGCCCACCGCAGCCGGCCAGCAGGCCGACGGCGACGGCGAGGGACACGGCCACCGGGAAGCGCTGGACGACGCGCGGCATGCGGAACTCCTCTGATGGTGGTGACGGTGCTGCGCTCGGCGCAGCGGACGTGCTGCGCCGAGCCTACAAGTCGATGGACCAGCTCATGGCCGACACGTCGCGACCGACCTCAGCGAAGCTCGGCGTTGACCGCGGCCGCGGCCTCGCGCAGGGCGGCCGGGTCGGGCCCGGCCGCCAGCACGGCCCGTGACGTGCTCGGCAGGACCCGCTCGCGCACCGCGCCGAAGATGCGGTCCAGGTCGCCGACGGTGCCGCCCTGGGACCCGAAGCCGGGGGCCAGGATCGGGCCGTTCACGTCGAGGGCCTCGGTGGTGGCGCCGATCGTCGCTCCGACGACGGCGCCGTAGGCGCCGAACGGACGGGCACCGGCGTTCGCGTCGCGCAGGTGGTCGAGCACGGTCCCGGCGACCGTCCGGTCATCTGCCCCGGACGCGTGCTGCACCTCCGGACCCTCGGGGTTGGACGTGAGGGCGAGGACGAAGACACCGGCGTCGTTGCGCTCCGCCTCGGCGAAGAACGGCCGGAGGGAGCCGAAGCCGAGGTAGGGACTGACGGTGACGGCGTCGGCCGCCATGGGCGCGTCCTCGTCGAGGTAGGCCTCGGCGTAGGCCTGGGCGGTGGAGCCGATGTCGCCACGCTTGACGTCGAGCAGCGTCAGCGTGCCGGTGTGGCGCAGATCTTGCAGCGTCCGCTCCAGGACGGCCACTCCGCCGGCACCGAACCGATCGAAGAACGCCGACTGCGGCTTGACCACCGCCACCTGTCCGGCGAACGCCTCCACGCACACCTCGGCGAACCGCTGCAGCCCCTCCAGGGAGTCCCCGACCCCCCACTGCTCCAGCAGCGCGGCGTGCGGGTCGATGCCGATGCACGCCGGGCCGTACGCGTCGACGGCGGCGCGCAGCCGCGAACCGAAGCTCATCGGCCGGCTCCCGTCCGGTGCGTGGCCAG
>JBQGDU010000602.1:0-1684 GCA_052039245.1 Aeromicrobium sp.
AGAGTCGCGCCGAGCAGCAGGACGGCGCCCAGCTGCTCGGTCTCCGCGTTGGCGAGGGCTCCCCGGAGCTTCCCCTTCGACGTCCCCTGGTCGCTCACGAGCACCATCCTTCCGCACGACTGCTGGTCGGCGGAAGTCCGCCGAAGGCTGACAACGTCGCCGCCCGGACCCGCATTCCGTACCGCCGCCCGGTCCCTGAGGTGCTGAGCCTGTCCCCCGTAAGCGGGAGGTGCCCCCGGTTCCGACGTGACGCGCCGGCAGGTCCTGGCGAGAACGTCGGGCTCGGCGGACATCTGACGCACGTGAGGGCGAGGGCGGTACGGCATCTAGGCTTGGCTTTCGTGAGCGAATCCGACGAGACGCACGACGACCTGCCCGAGCAGCTGCGGATCCGACGCGAGAAGCGCCAGCAGATCATCGACGCCGGTGGTGACCCATACCCCGTCGTCGTCGGCCGCAGCCACACGCTGCGCCGCGTGGTCGAGGAGTTCGACGCCGAGGAGCTGGGACCGGACCACCACACCGGGAGGGTCGTGAGCGTCGCCGGGCGCGTCATCTTCCGCCGTGGTCAGGGCAAGCTCGTCTTCGTCGCGCTGCGCGAGGGGGACGGCACGGGGCTGCAGGCCATGATCTCGCTCGACGGTGTCGGCGAGGAGGCGCTCGAGGCCTTCAAGCAGCAGGTCGACATCGGTGACCACGTCGCGGTCACCGGTGAGGTGATCACCTCTCGACGGGGTGAGCTCAGCGTCCTCGCGTCGGCGTGGCAGCTCGCCGCCAAGACGCTGCGCCCGCTGCCCAACGAGCACACTCCGCTCTCCGACGAGGCCCGGGCCCGGCTGCGCTACGTCGACCTCATCGTCCGGCCGGAGGCGCGCGAGAACGTCCGGGTCAAGGCCAAGGTCCTGCAGTCGCTGCGACGCACGCTCGACGAGCGCGACTACGTCGAGGTGGAGACGCCGGTCCTGCAGCACACCAACGGCGGCGCCGCTGCTCGGCCGTTCGGGACGCACGTCAACGCGTACGACGAGGACGTGCTGCTGCGCATCGCGATCGAGCTGCACCTCAAGCGCGCGCTCGTCGGCGGCATCGACCGGGTCTACGAGATCGGCAAGACCTTCCGCAACGAGGGCGTCGACAACACGCACAACCCCGAGTTCATGATGCTCGAGGTGTACGAGGCCTACGGCTCCTACGACACGATGGCCGAGCTCGTCCGTCAGCTGGTGGTCGACGCCGCTCGCGCGGTCGGGAAGAGCGTCGTCACCGGCAGGGACGGCACCGAGATCGACCTCGAGCAGCCGTGGCGCCGCGCCACCGTGCACGAGCTCGTCTCCGAGGCCGTCGGGCGGGAGGTCACGGTCGAGACGCCGCTCGAGGAGCTCACCGCACTGGCCTACCAGCACGACGTCGCCTTGCGGGACGGCTGGGGCGAGGGCGAGGTCGTGCTCGAGCTGTTCGAGAAGCTCGTCGAGCACACGCTCGTCCAGCCGACCTTCGTGTGCGACTACCCGGAGGCCGTGCGCCCGCTCGCCAAGCAGCACCGCACCACACCTGGCCTGGTGGAGGCGTGGGACCTGATCATCAACGGCGTCGAGCTGGCCCCGGCGTACTCGGAGCTGAACGACCCGGTGGTCCAGCGTGAGCGGCTCGAGGAGCAGGCGCGCCTCGCGGCCGCCGGCGACCC
>JBQGDU010000603.1:0-6215 GCA_052039245.1 Aeromicrobium sp.
CGGCTCGATGCGTCACGGGACGCTCATCGAGCTCGCCGAGCGCGACGGCATCCGGCTGCCCCCGGCCCTCGTGGACGACTGGCCGCCGCACCTCTCCGCCGACGACGAGAAGGGCTGGTTCCGGTTCCAGCGTCTGTACGACGTCGCTCGCTCCGTCCTGCGCACCGAGGAGGACATCCGCCGGCTCGTGCGGGAGGCGGCCGAGGACGACGTCGCCGACGGTTCGCTGTGGACCGAGATCCAGGTGGACCCCTCGGGCTACGGAGCCAGGTTCGGTGGCATCACGGCCTTCACCGACCTCGTCATCGACGCCGTGCGCGACGCCTCCGCGCGCACCGGGCTGGGCATGGCCGTCGTGGTGGCCGCCAACCGCACCCGGCACCCCATGGACGCTCGGACGCTGGCTCGTCTGGCGGCCCAGTACGCCGGCCGCGGTGTCAGCGGGTTCGGACTGTCCAACGACGAACGCCGCGGCGACACCAGCGAGTTCGGCCCGGCGTTCCGGATCGCCGAGCGCGCGGGCCTGCGGTCGGTGCCGCACGGAGGCGAGCTGCGCGGTCCCGCCCACGTGGAACAGTGCCTGCAGCACCTGCACCCGAACCGGCTCGGACACGGCGTGCGCAGCGTCGAGGACCCCGCCCTGCTCGAGCGGATCGTCGAGTCGGGCATCACCTTGGAGGTGTGCCCGGTCTCCAACGTCTCCCTGGGCGTCTACCGGACGATCGACGAGGTCCCGGTGCGGGACCTGCTCGCCGCGGGTGCCCAGGTCGCCCTCGGCGCCGACGACCCCCTGCTCTTCGGTTCCCGCCTCGCCGGCCAGTACGCCATCCTGCGCGCCGCGCAGCACTTCGACGATGCGGAGCTGGCTCGTCTCGCGCGGTCGTCGTTCGCCGGCTCGAGTGCACCGTCGGACGTCGTGGAGAGCGCAGGGGCGGGCATCGACGACTGGCTCGCCGCCGAGGGGGCGACGTGACGGCGACGCAGCCCCCGTGGCCGGCGCACCCCCGGGCTCGCGCCGCTCGGCCTGCGCATCCGCGCGCGACCCTCGCACTCGTCCTCGGGATCGTGGGACTCAGCGGGGTCGTGCTCGTGGTGCCGTTCGCGGTCAGTCCGCTCGCCTGGTACTTCGGCGCGGTGGCCCGGCGCGAGGCGCAGCGGGACGAGCTGCGCTGGTCGCAGAGCCCCATGGCCACGGCAGGCATGCTCATGGGAGCCGTCGGCACCGTCCTGCTGTTCGCGGGTGCGCTGGTGCTGGGCGGCATCGCCCTCCTGACGACGATCCTGACGGGCGCGGACACCGGCTACTGATGCCGGGCGTCCGGCATCTCGAGAGACGCTGACGGTCTGCGAACCGGTTGTGGGATCGTTGACCCATGAGTGACCCCTACGGCTCCCAGCCGGACGACGGCCGAGACGACCAGACCGGGCAGCAACCTCCGTACGGACAGCAGCCCTACGGCCAGCAGTACGGTCAGCAGCCCTACGGCCAGCAGTACCCGCCGGGTGCGTACGGGCAGCAGCCCGGTCAGTACCCGCCGCCCATGCTCCCGAAGCACCAGAGCGCCACGACGGCCATGGTGCTCGGCATCATCTCGGTGGCCGGCGGCCTGCTCTGCTACCTCCCGATCCTGGCGGCACCGTTCGCCTGGGTCATGGGCGGTCGCGCGGTCAAGGAGATCGACGCGTCCGGCGGCACCCTCGGTGGGCGCGGCGAGGCCATGGCCGGGCGGGTGCTGGGCATCATCGGCACCGTGCTGCTGATCCTGGGGATCATCGCGGTCATCGCGATCATCGTCATCGTCGTCGTCGCGGAGTCGAACAGCAGCAGCTACAGCGACTACAGCTCCTACTGACGCGCAGGGCGCAGAGGCTCAGAGCCCGCAGCCGACGAGGACCGGCTCGGGCACCAGCACGACTCCGAACGCCCGCTCGACGCCGTCGCGGACCTCACGGGCGAGCTCCAGGAGCTCGGCGGTGGTGGCGCCTCCCCGGTTGGTGAGGGCGAGCGTGTGCTTGTCCGAGAGCGCCGCCCGGCCCCGCGCGTGCCCGCGTTCGAAGCCGGCGTGCTGGATGAGCCACGCCGCGCTGGTCTTGACCGTGCCGTCGGGCTGGCCGAAGCGCGGTGCGCCCTCGGGAAGCGCTGCGGCGGCCCGCTCGTCGAGCACGGGGTTGGTGAAGAACGAGCCCGCGCTCCACGTGTCGTGATCGGCCGGGTCCAGCACCATGCCCTTGCCGCGGCGAAGGGCCAGCACGGCCTCCCGCACGTCCGCCAGCGGGGCGCGCCGGCCCACCTCGACGCCCAGGGAGCGGGCCAGCTCGCCGTAGGCCACGGGGGCTCCGAGGTCGCCCAGCGCCAGCTGGAAGGTGACGTCGAGGACGACGTAGCGCTGGGGCTCGGCCTTGAAGCGGCTGTGTCGGTAGGAGAACTCACACTGCGCGTTGGCGAAGGTCCGCAGGGCGCGGTCGTAGCGGTCCCAGGCGCGGACCGAGGAGATGGTCTGCGAGACGTCCTGTCCGTAGGCCCCCACGTTCTGGACGGGGGTGGCGCCGACGGCTCCGGGGATGCCGGAGAGGGCCTCCAGGCCCACCCAGCCCTGCTCGACCGCGTGGGCGACGACGTCGTCCCAGGTCTCGCCGGCGGCGACGGTGACGCTCGCTCCGCTGCAGGCGTCGGCGTCGACCCTCAGCCCCTGCGTGAGGATGCGGACGACCGTGCCGTCGAACCCGTCGTCGGCGACGACGAGGTTGCTCCCCCCACCTACGAGCAGCAGCGGGTCGCCTGCCTCGTCGACGACACGGACCGCCTCGACCAGCTCCGCCTCCGTGCGGGCCTCGATCACGGTGCGGGCCGGTCCGCCCAGGCGCAGGGTCGTGAGCTCGGCCAGGTCCATGCCGATGAGCCTATCGACGCCCGTGAGGGCACCGACGTCCGCCGTCGCACCCTCGGGAACGACGAGACCCCCGGCACCGGCCGGGGGTCTGCGACGTGGAGAGCGACTCAGCGCGTCTCGCGGTGGACCTGGTGCGTCTTGCAACGCGGGCAGTACTTCTTCATGTCCAGACGATCGGGATCGTTGCGACGGTTCTTCTTGGTGATGTAGTTGCGCTCCTTGCACTCGGTGCAAGCCAAGGTGACCTTGGGTCGAACGTCGGAGCTCTTGCTCGCCACTGTTCTGCCTCTTCTTCGTCTGCGTACGTGGGGGCCGTCGGTCTCTGGACCGTCAGTAGCTGGGGCGGGACTCGAACCCGCGACCCCACGATTATGAGTCGTGTGCTCTGACCACCTGAGCTACCCAGCCGCGGAGCGACGAGTTGCCTCGCCTCTCAGAGCCCCTTTACGGAATCGAACCGTAGACCTTTTCCTTACCATGGAAACGCTCTGCCGACTGAGCTAAAGGGGCGCGCCGACGACCCAACATACAGGGTCGCCGAAGGATCATGAAATCGGGTGCGGTCAGGGCCGCAACGGCAGGCCGCGCGCGTCCACCGGACGTCCCGTGAGCATCAGCACGCCGTCGATCAGACTCCACAGGACGAAGGCCGGGAAGGTCAGGAAACCGATGATCAGGAACATCAACGGGATGGACAGCAGCATGCCGAGGAGCTGTGCCAGCCCGATCCCGGTCTGGCCGGCGTAGAGCCGTCCGACACCGCCGATGCCGCACATGAACGTGAGCAGCACCTGCAGCAGACCCGCCGTCAGCTTGGACTTCTCGGAGTAGGCGACGCCGTACGGGTCACGCCCCCACGGGGCGTTCGGATCGGGTGGCACCGGCTGCCACCCGGGAGGGGGCGGATAGGTCATGCATGACTCCTGACGGTCGCGGCGGCGGTAGCGAGGCGTGCCGGCCACGCCGGACCGCCGTAGACGAAGCCCGTGTAGGCCTGGACGAGGTCCGCGCCGGCCTCGAGCCGCTCGACGACGTCGGCCCCGGTGGTCACGCCACCCACGCCGACGAGGGCGATCCGCTCCCCCACGCGGCCACGGAGTCTTCGCAGCATCTCGGTGGAGCGCTCGCGCAGCACGGGCCCGGACAGGCCTCCCCCGCCCGCCGCCTCCACGTCGGCGCGCGGGGTCCTCAGCGTCCCGGGTCGGGCGATGGTCGTGTTGGTGGCGCTGACGCCGTCGAGTCCCAGCTCGAGAGCGAGGTCGGCGACGGCGTCGACGTCCTCGTCGGCGAGGTCGGGCGCGATCTTGACCACGAGGGGCGTGGCACCGATGACGTCGCGCACGCCGTCGAGGATGGGCCGCAGCGACTCCACGGACTGCAGGTCGCGAAGACCGGGGGTGTTGGGGCTGGAGACGTTGACGACGAGATAGCTCGCGTAGGGCGAGAGCAGTCGCGCGCTCTCCACGTAGTCGGCCACGGCGTGCTCCGCCGGGACCACCTTGGTCTTGCCGATGTTGACGCCGACGACCGGCTCGTCACCGTGGCGCCGACGGAACCGGTGCAGCCGGCTCGCCACCTGCGCGGCGCCGTCGTTGTTGAAGCCCATCCGATTGACGACGGCCTGGTCGTCGACGAGCCGGACGAGACGAGGGCGCGGATTGCCCGGCTGCGGCTGCGCCGTGACCGTCCCGACCTCGACGTGGCCGAACCCGAGCCCCAGCAGTCCGGAGATCGCCCGGGCGTTCTTGTCGAAGCCGGCCGCGAGCCCGAACGCGTGCGGGAAGCGGACGCCCATCACCGAGCGAGGGTTCTCCGGCGTCGGGCGGACGGCACCGAGGACGGGGCCACCGAGCCGGATGCCGGCGAACGCCCGCTCGTGGGCGCGCTCGGGGTCCATCGAGGAGAACACCGAGCGGAAGAAGGCGTCGTAGACCACGGGCGTCAGCGTAGTCACGCCCTGCCGGACCGTCCGGGACACCCCGGTGAGAGGCCGCTCTCGACGCCTCCGTGCTCCCACCGTGCGGTGACGGCACCTGCGGCCGGGCCGGGCGAGGAGACGACGAAGGCCCCCGACGCGGACGTCGAGGGCCTGCCGTGGCGGGTAGAGGATTCGAACCTCTGAAGGCAATGCCGGCTGATTTACAGTCAGCTCCCTTTGGCCGCTCGGGCAACCCGCCTGGGAGTGTCGCCCACGCTCCACAGATCATCGGGCGACGACGCGTCAGCCTACCTCAGCACGCTCCGACGGGCGAAACCAGATCCGAGGGGTTGACAATCTACAACCATTTAGTTGTAGGTTGTGGTCATGGACACCCCCGGAGACGCCGACGAGGACAGGGCCGACGCCCTGTTCCACGCGCTCGCCGATCGGACCCGCCGCGACGTCCTGCGACGCGTCCTGGCCGGCGAGCACTCGGTCTCCACGCTCGCGGCGAGCTACGACATGAGCTTCGCCGCCGTGCAGAAGCACGTGGCCGTCCTCGAGCGGGCCGGCCTGATCACCAAGCGACGCGTCGGGCGCGAGGCACTCGCCTCCGGCGACGTCGAGGCGGTGCGCTCCGTGTCATCGATGCTCGAAGAGATCGAGGACGTGTGGCGCGGCCGCATCGGGCGGATGGACGAGCTCCTCGCCCGGGAGGACATCACCCAGCAGGACCCCACCAAGGAGAAGTGACATGCCCGTCGTCGACGTCCAGAAGGACCTGGACCAGCACACCCTGACCATCACCGCCGAGTTCGCCGCCCCGCCGGAGCGGGTGTGGGCGCTCTACGCCGACCCACGCCAGATCGAGCAGGTGTGGGGACCTCCGACGTTCCCCGCCACGTTCGTCCAGCACGAGCTCAGCGTCGGATCGGTGACCAAGTACTACATGACCAGCCCGGAGGGCGAGCGGTACGGCGGATGGTGGGAGGTCACGGCCGTCGACGAGCCGCACACGTTCAGCTTCCGGGACGGGTTCGCCGACGGCGACCTGGAACCGGTCGACTCGATGCCCGTCTCGGAGTGCGTGTACCGGCTGGAGGCGACGGAGGCCGGGACCCGCGCCACGTACGTCACCACCTACGCCGACGCCGACGCTCTCCAGCAGGTGCTCTCGATGGGGATGGAGGAGGGAGCCACGTCGGCGATCGACCAGATCGACGCGTTCCTCGCCGCGTGAGCGAGGCAGGCCCCTCGGGCCCTCCCGGCACGGACGCAGACGTCGAGGGTGTGGCTCCCCATTCCACGCGGCGTCCGGACGACCCCGCATCCCGTCTGACGGCGTCATCGTCGGTTGACGTACGACCCGGTATGCCGCCCTCCTCTTCCTTGTCAGACGGGCG
>JBQGDU010000604.1:0-1703 GCA_052039245.1 Aeromicrobium sp.
TGCTCCGCCACGAGCCCGAGACCGGTCCGGCCGAGGGCACGCCCGAGTTCGACGCCGAGATGGCCGCGTGGGGAGAGGTGATGGGCGAGCTCGGCCAGGCGGGCTCGATGGTCGCCGCCCACGGTCTCGACACCGAGGCGACCGCCACCACCGTGCGCGTGCGCAACGACGAGGCGCTCATCACGGACGGCCCGTTCGCGGAGACGAAGGAGTCGTTCTTCAGCTACATCATCATCGACGTCCCCGACCTCGACGCGGCCCTCGGCTGGGCGAAGAAGATGCCCAACGTGACCTACGGATCGGTCGAGGTCCGGCCGCTGTCCAGCCACGAGCAGGACGCTTGACCGACGCGGCCCAGGCCGTCGAGCGGGCGTATCGCGAGGAGTGGACCGCGCTCCTCGCGACGCTCGCCGGCCAGCTCGGCGGCGACGTCGGGCTGGCCGAGGAGGCCGTCGCGGATGCGTTCACCGCCGCGGTGGCCGAATGGCCGACGCGCGGCGTCCCCTCCCGCCCGGGAGCGTGGCTCACCACCGTCGCCCGACGGCGTGCGATCGACCGGTTGCGGCGGGAGTCCACCCGCTCGACCGCGCTCGAACGCCTGGAGACACTGATGAGAGACGACGACACGACCGACGCCGAACCGCCCGACCGCAGCGGCGTGGACGACGACCGGCTGCGCCTGCTGTTCACCTGCTGCCACCCCGCGCTCTCGATGGAGGCGCGGGTGGCGCTCACCCTCCGTGTGGTGGGCGGCCTGGAGGTGCCCGAGGTGTCCCGGGCGTTCCTCACGACCGAGACCACGATGTACCAGCGCCTCGTGCGGGCGAAGCGCAAGATCAAGACCGCCCGGATCCCGTACCGGGTGCCGGATGCCGACGAGCTCCCGGACCGGCTGTACGGCGTCCTGCACGTGATCCACCTCGTCTACACCGAGGGGCACGTCGCCAGCTCCGGTGCCGACCTCGTCCGGGTCGACCTGTGCCAGGAGGCGATCCGGCTGTGTCGCCTGGTCGTCGAGCTGCTGCCGGCGGATGCGGAGGCGAGGGGGCTCCTCGCCTTCCTGCTGCTGACCGACGCCCGGCGCCCGGCCCGCACCGACGCCGAGGGGCGACCGGTCGCATTGGAGGACCAGGACCGAGGCCGCTGGGACCAGAGCGCCATCGCCGAGGGAACGGCGCTCCTCGAGCGGGCGCTCCGTCTCGGGTCGCCGGGCCCGTTCCAGGTCCAGGCGGCCATCGCAGCGCTCCACGCGGAGGCGCCGCACTGGGACGCCACCGACTGGCCCCAGATCGCGGCGCTGTACGGCGAGCTGGAGCGGATGACGCCGTCACCGGTCGTGACGATCAACCGAGCGGCCGCACTGGCCATGGCAGACGGCCCGCACGTCGGCCTCGCCCTGCTCGCCGGTCTCGACGAGGACGAGCGGCTCGAGCGCTACCAGCCGCTGCACGCCACCAGGGCCGAGCTCCTCGCCCGAGCGGGTGACGCCGAGGCCGCGGCTGCGGCGTACCGCAGGGCGATCGAGCTCACCCAGAACGCCGCCGAGCGCGAGGCGCTCGAGGCCCGGAGTCGGCGGATCAGTCGCGCAGGATGAGCCGGACGGCGACCTCGATGTGCTGGCCGGTCTCGGCGGCGGAGGCGCGGCCGGTGACCCAGCCGACGAGGGCGGAGAGCCAGACGTCGCCGATCACCCGGGCGATCTG
>JBQGDU010000605.1:0-9999 GCA_052039245.1 Aeromicrobium sp.
GAGCTGACGTTCCTGCTCACCAAGGTCGGCTGCGGTATCGCCGGCTACGCGGAGTACGACGTGCGCCCGTGGTTCGCAGACACCCCGCCGAACGTGGTCAAGCCTCCGGGCTGGTGAGTGCGGCTCAGGTGATGTCCGCGACCTCGGCGTCGAAAGCAGCGATCAGAGCATCGGCGTCCACCCACAGGCTGTGACCGTGCGAGCCGGCACCCATCGAGATCCGTCGACCGATGATCGACGCGTCGGCCACGACCGGCCACGCCGTGGTGGAGCCGAGTGGTGTGATGGTGCCTCGCTCGTAGCCGGTTGCCGCGAGGGCCTGGTCGGCGTCGGGCAGCTGGAGCTTGTTGGCACCCACCACGGCGCGCAGCTTCTTCCACGCGATCTGCCGGTCTCCAGGCACGAGTGCGAACAGGAAGGTCCCGTCGCTGCGCTTCACCACGAGCGTCTTGACGATGTCGCGAGGCTCGATGCCCTGGAGGGCAGCCGCCTCCTCCAAGGACGAGGCCCGTGGACGGTCGACGATCTCGACGTCGAGACCGCGCTCGTCGGCGTCGGCCCGCAAGCGTTCAGTGGTCATCTACGCCTCGCCCTTTCGATTCATGGTGCGAGCCGTGACGACTAGCAAACCGTTCGTTGCGCCGAGCACGGCTCTGTCTCCGAGGCTAGCCGTCGAGGGGAATGCCACCGCTCTCGGCGATGCTATGGCGAAGGCGGCTCTGACGGTCCAGGAACCATTCGAGGTAGCGGTCGAAGCTGTCCACCTCGTCCACACGGCCACCCGGCAGGTACTCGCACACACGAGCCGCCTTCCGTCCCTCCATGGGATCCCAGGTGAGCTCACCTGCATAGGAGGCCTCGATCGCGGACCGACGTTCGAGGAGCGCCTCGAACCGCAGCTTGTTCACCGTGGGGTCTGGGTCCTCGAGATAGAGCTCACTGATCAGGCCACTCTTGGTGAAGCCACAGCTGTAGATGACGCCTTGGACCCCTGACCCCATCGAGTACCACGAGGCGACCGTGGGTCGCTTGCCGCGAGTCCAATCGACATTCCGCTCCGTCATCAGGTCGATCCATCGGGTCCAGAAGTCTCGATACAAGAGTTGGCGACCGGTGACCTCAGGGGTGGCAGCGTGGGTCCGCACCGTCTTCTCCCAGTCGTTCGGCTGGGAGACGAGCTTGAAGTCCGGCGCGGGTTCGGAGTCACCGATGCGGACCACGCCAACCTGCACGCCGAAGAAACGAGTCTGCTCGTCCGTGCGGGAGTTCAACCAGTCCAGGGCGGCCCGATGCTCCTCACGAAACGCGGTGGCGAGCCAGACGATCGTCGTCGGATCGGTTCCGGCGGCGTACGTGAGGATCTGACCGAGGTGTGTGTGATCTGACCTCTCCAGTTGGTTCTCGACGATCACGGTCTCACCCGTGCTGTCGTCGTGGCCGAGCAGGTCGAGGCTGAATCCTCCGACCGGGTGCTCGGCGACCTCGAGCACGAGGTCCATCCCGAGCACATCGCTCAGTACATCGACATTCCTCAATAGCCATGGCGTGAACTCGTGTGCTTCATGTGCCCACACGCTCCGAGCTGAGACGGAACGGAGCCGGCCGATGCCTTCGTCCGGACTGGGAACGTTCATGGTCTGAGACAACCACACGGCGGCTCGTGAGTCACTCGATCGAGCGACGGCGTGAGGTGGCCGAAGAAGCGCTCAGTCGCAGTAGTCGCACACACCCGTGGCGGGCAGGGCGGTGAAGCAGGAGGGGCACACTGCGATCTTCTTCGGCTCGGGCACGGTGGCTGCCGGCGCGCGCGAGGAAGAGGGACGGCTCCGCGTCGGACGCGATGCCGTCGAACGCGACGGTGCGGTACGGGCGGCGCGTCGCTGCTGCAGGTGCTCCACCGAGCCACCGTCGGCGGGGACGTCGGCTGCGAGCGCGCGGTAGCAGGCCAGCCGGTCCTCGACGGCCCGCCGCTCGACGTCGCGCACGATGTCGCCGGTGGTGGCCGCCACGACGCGCACGTACGCCTCGCCGATCGTGCCGTCCCGCTGCACGCACAGGGACGTGAGCGGCGGGTCGCCGGCGCGCTCGGCGGCGAGCGCCGTCATCTCGACGAGGTCACCGATCCAGGTGCGCCGCTGCGAGGGACTCGGGACGCCCGTGCGCTCCACCACCTCGTCGGCGAGCTGGTAGGTGGTGATCACCCGGCCGTACCGGGAGGCCGTCTCGCGCAGCACCTCGAGCGCTGCGGGGGTCCAACGGGCGACCTGGGGGAGGATGCGTGCCACGTCCGACCACGGTAGTCGTCGGCCGGTCGTCGACGGCACCGGGTCAGGGGGTCGAGGAGATCGTCGTGCGCTCAGCCGTGTCGTGTCCGGCGGATCCGTATGGCGCCCTTGGCCGTGGAGGGATCGACCACCGTGCCACCCTGCGTGATCTCGACCTCGCCGGCCGCCACCAGACGACGAGCCGCCCGCCTGGCCGGCTCCATCAGGTCACGCCAGGTGTCGTCGGTGCCGACCATCCGCGCTGCGTCCGACGGACAGATCGTGGCACCGGACCGTCGGGCGTCGAGCAGGTCCAGGATCGTCTGTTCGAGACGCCGATCGACGTCATCGACCCCCTGACGTCGGCACGCGGCACTGCAGTAGCGGACCTGGTCCCAGTCGCGTGCCCACTTCCTGCGCCACTCGATGCGACGTCCGCAGACGGCGCAGGACTTGCTCTCCGGTGGCACGGCACCAGTCTCGACGCGAGGAGCGCCGAGAGCACGTCGAACACGGTCCGGCCGGCCTGTGCGCTTCGGCCGCTGCCTGTCCGCCCGAACGGTTAGGTTCGAGGGGTGCCCTTGACCATCCATCGTGCCGAACGCGCCGACGTCCTGGTCGACGCACTCGCGGAGCACCTGGCCACGCCGCCTGCCGATCCGTTCGCCCGGGACGTCGTGGTGGTCGGAGCGGTGGGCGTGGAGCGGTGGCTGGCGCAGCGGCTCAGCCACCGTCTCGGTGCCGCGCCCGGACGGCAGGACGGCATCTGTGCCGGCATCGACACCGTGCGTCCCGGACACCTGCTCGCCGAGCTCACCGACCGGGAGCGGGACGACCCGTGGGCGCCCGACCGCCTCGCGTGGACGGTGCTCGACGTCATCGACGACGCGCTCGACGAGCCGTGGCTCGGGGTGGTCGCCGCGCACGTCGGACACGGACTGCCGGAGCGCGACGCCGCCCTGCGTCGCGGACGACGCTGGAGCACCGCACGCCGCACGGCGGGCCTCCTGCACGGGTACGCCGTCCAGCGGCCGTGGCTGGTGCAGGCCTGGTCGAAGGGGCAGGACACCGACGGTGAGGGGCACGCCCTGCCCGACGTCTGCCGATGGCAGGCCGAGCTGTGGCGACGCGTCACGCAGCGCCTCGACGGCCACCCGTCTCCGGATCGCCGGCTGGCGGAGACGGCTCAGGCGCTGCACGCGGACCCCTGGGCCGCCGACCTGCCCGAACGGCTCTCCCTCCTCGGTCACACCCGGATGCCCGCCGGTGAGCTCGACGTCGTCGACGCGCTCGCGCGCCACCGCGACGTGCACCTGTGGCTGCCGCATCCGTCGAGGGCGCGGTGGGAGTCGGTGGCCGCCGAGGGCAGGAGCCGCAGGCAGGCGCGCGCGGACGTCCCCGCCCCCCAGGCCGGCAACGCCCTGCTCACGTCCTCCGGGCGCGACGTCGCCGAGCTGCAGCGCACCCTGCTGGCTCTGCCGGGCGGAGCCGACGTCGAGCACCTCGCTGCCCCCAGCCGCCCGGACACGCTGCTGGGACAGCTGCAGACGGACATCGCCGACGACGTCCCCGGAGCCTCGGCCGACCGTCGGCTCGACCCACTCGACCGTTCCGTGCAGGTGCACGCGTGCCACGGCCCCGCCCGCCAGGTGGACGTCCTGCGCGAGGTGGTGCTCGGCCTGCTGCAGGACGACCCCACCCTCGAACCGCGGGACGTCCTCGTCATGTGCCCGGACGTCGAGACGTTCGCCCCGCTCGTGCAGGCCGCGTTCGGACTGGACGACGTCCCCGGCGTCGACCATCCCGGTCACCGTCTGCGCGTGCGACTGGCCGACCGTGCCACCGGAGCGGTCAACCCGGTGGCGGAGGTGCTCCAGCGACTGGTGAGCGTCGCCGCGGCCGGTCGCACCACCGCGTCGCAGGTGCGTGACCTGCTGACTCTCGCGCCTGTCCGCCGACGCTTCGCGCTGAGCGAGGACGACCTCGAGCCGATCGACGACTGGACGCTGCGCACGGCGGTGCGGTGGGGCATCGACGCCGACGCGCGCACCCCGTGGGGGCTCGGTGGGCTCGCGCAGAACACGTGGGCCGCAGGGCTCGAGCGGCTGGCCACGGGGGTCGCTGCCGACCCTGCCGATGGTTCGCGGCCCGGTGGCGTCCTGCCGGTCGACGATCTCGCCAGCACGGACATCGATCTGGTCGGTCGGCTGCACGAGGCCGTGGCGCGTCTCGGCGCGTGGTTGGCACGAGCACGCGCGCAGGACGTCGAGCGCTGGGTGGGTCTGCTGACGGAGGCGGTCGACGCGTTCTCCTCCGTCGCACCGCGCGACGCGTGGCAGCGCGAGCAGGTGCTGCGCGGGCTGGCCCGGCTCGGCGACGTCGACGCTCCTGCCTCGGGCGAGCTCACGGTGGTGGAGGTCGATGCGGTGCTGGGCGACCTGTTCGCCGCTCGTCCCACCCGCACGAGCTTTCGCACCGGCTCGCTCACCGTGTGCACCATGGTGCCGATGCGCTCGGTGCCGCACCGTGTCGTCTGCCTGCTCGGGCTCGACGCCGACGCGTTCCCGCGCACCACCACGCCACTCGGCGACGACGTCCTCGCCCGGTACCCGCTCGTGGGGGAGCGCGACTCCGCCGCCGAGGACCGCCAGCTGTTCCTCGACGCCGTCATGTCCGCCACCGAGCACCTCGTCGTCACCTACACCGGCGCCAGCGAGCACACCGGTCGCCCGTTGCCGCCGGCCACGCCCGTGGGCGAGCTGCTCGACCAGCTCGAGCGCACTGTGTCCACAGGCGCTGGCCCCGGGGAGCCCGCCTCCGGCGAGCCGGTGCGCGAGCACGTCGTGGTGCATCACCCGCTGCAGGCCTTCGACGCGCGGTCGTTCATGTCCGGCCGGTTGGTCCCGGACCAGCCCTTCAGCTTCGACGCGGCGGCGCTCGCGGGGGCGCGCGCCACACGCCGGTCCGCCGCGCCGACGCCCGCGTTCCTCGACGCCCCGCTCCCGGCTGCGCCGTCGGACGTGGTCACCCTCGACGACCTCCGTGCGTTCGTCTCGCACCCCGTGCGGGCCTTCCTGCGGTCCCGGCTCGACGTCGTGCTCCCGTACGAGGCCGAGCCCGAGGAGCAGACCGTCCCGCTGAAGCTCGACCACCTGCAGCAGTGGCAGGTGAACCAGCGGCTCCTCGACGCCGTCCAAGCCGGTGCCGACGGCCATGAGGCGGAGGCCGACGAACGACGTCGTGGCCTGCTGCCTCCCGGTGCCCTCGCGGAGAAGACCCTCGAGGCGTCGCGTGACCTCGTCGGACGGCTCGTCCAGATCGCCCACCCGTTGAGCAGCGGGGAGGGGCGCAGCGTCGACGTCGACGTCGTGTTGCCCGATGGTCGGCGGGTCGTCGGCACCGTGGCCGGCGTCCACGACTCCCGTCTCGTCCGGATCACGCCGTCCCGCCTGCAGGGGCGACAGCTGCTGAGTCCGTGGGTCGACGTCCTGGTGCTCGCGGCCGCCGGGGAGCCCCGGACGGCGGCGCTCGTGGGTCGTGCTCGGTACGGCAGATCCACCAGGCCAGGGGTCCTCACGATCGACGCGCCGGCCTCCGCCGAGGCGGCGGGACTGTTGGCCGATCTGCTGGACCTCCACGCCGAGGGCATGAGGCGTCCCCTGCCGCTGCCGGTCAAGACCTCCGAGACCATCGCCCGCACGCTGCGCGAGAACACGCTGGCCGAGGCCGTCGACGCCGCCCGGTGGGAGTGGCTCGGCAACCGCAACCGGAACATCGACGGGGAGGACGTCGAGCCCGCCCACGTGCTGGCGTTCGGTGCCGGCCGGAGCGTCGAGGACCTCGTCTCCGATGGTCTCGACCAGCTCGCACTCACGCTCTGGACGCCTCTGCTCGATCGGTTGGAGCACGCATGAGCCCCGATGGCATGAGCCCCGACCACATGAGGCCCGGCGGCATGAGCACCGACCGCACGACCCCCGAGAGCCGGACCGCCGAGTTCGACATCGCGGACCCGCTCCCCGAGGTCGGCACCACCACCTTGCTGGAGGCCAGTGCGGGCACCGGCAAGACCTGGGCCATCGCGGCCCTCGTCACCCGATACGTCGCCGAGGGGCTGGCCGAGCTGGACGACCTCCTCGTCGTGACCTTCGGCCGGGCGGCCAGTGCCGAGCTCAAGGACCGCGTGCGGGAGCGCCTCGTCGAGGCCGAGCGTGCCGTCACCGTGGGTGAGGGAGGGGGAGACGATGCACTGCTGAGCCTCCTGCTCGACGCCGACGAGGCCGAGCTGGCCCGGCGGAGAGCGCGGCTGCGTCGCGCTGTCGCACGCTTCGACGAGGCCACCATCACCACCACCCACGGGTTCTGCCACGCCGTGCTGCGCAGTCTCGGCACGGCGGGTGACGTCGAACCCGGGTCCACGCTCGTCGAGGACGACGCGAGCGTGGTGGACGACGTCGTCGCCGACCTCTACCTGCGTGCGGTGGGGCAGGGTCAGCTGCCGCCGTTCGGGCCCGACGAGGCACGGTCGCTCGGTCTCCGCGCGGTCGAGGACTCCGCCGCGGAGCTGCTGCCCACCGATGCCGTCCCGGACAGTCCGCCCGACGTCCGGCGTCGGTTCGCCGCTGCCGTTCGTGCGGAGGCGTCCCGGCGTCGGCTCGCGGCTCGTGCGCTCTCCTACGACGACCTCCTGCAGCGGCTCGCCGATGCCCTCGAGCCCGAGGGGTCGGCCGCGCGGACCGTCATGCGCGAGCGGTGGCGCATCGTGCTCGTCGACGAGTTCCAGGACACCGACCCCGTCCAGTGGCGCATCCTCGAGCGGGCGTTCGTCGGCCACGCGGGAGTCGTGCTGGTCGGCGACCCCAAGCAGGCCATCTACGGCTTCCGCGGCGGAGACGTCCACACCTACCTGCAGGCCGCCGCGTTGGCCGACGCGCGACGCACGCTCGTGCTCAACCACCGCAGCGACGCTCCGCTCGTCGCCGCCGTCGACGCCCTGCTGCGCAACACCGAGCTGGGCGACCCGGAGATCGTCGTCCACGAGGCCCGGGCGGCGCTGCAGGGCTCGCGGATCGTCGATCCGGGCGGGGACGCCCCACTACGGCTGCGGGTGCTGACCCGACACGACCTCGGACTGCCGCCCAGCAAGCACGTGCCCATCGCCGACGCGCGCCTGCGCATCGCCGACGACATCGCGGCCGACGTCGCCGGACTGCTGTCTCGTGGGGCGACCTACGACGATGGTGCCGGTCCGCGTCCGCTCGGTCCCGGTGACGTCGCCGTGCTCGTGGAACGTCACGCCGACGCCGACGTGCTGCAGGAGGCGTTCCGACGTGTCGGTGTCCCAGCCGTCCGGGGAGGGGGTGCGGACGTGCTCCGCAGCGCCGCGGGCGATCACTGGGTCACGCTGCTCACAGCGCTCGAGTCCCCGCATCGCAGCGGGCTCGTACGTGCCGCGGCGCTCGGGCCGTTCGTGGGGGAGGACGCGGTCTCCCTCGCTGCGGACGGCGATGCCCTCACCGACGCCGTCTCCTCGCGCCTGCGCGACCTCGCCGACCTGCAGCGCGAGCGCGGCACGGCCGGACTCGTGGAGGCGTTGACCGGCGACGCCGACGTCGTGGAGCGCGTGCTCGGCCTCGTCGGTGGTCGACGTCTGCTCACCGACCTCGAGCACGTCGGGCACGTGCTGCAGCGCAGCGCCCGGGAGCACGGCCTGGGTCTCGCCGGGCTGCTGAGGTGGCTGCTCGACCGACGCGCCGACGACGTGCACGCCCCTGACCGGGCCCGTCGACTCGACAGCGACGCCGAGGCGGTCCAGATCGTCACCACGTTCGTCAGCAAGGGCCTGCAGTACCCGGTGGTCTACGCGCCGTTCCTGTTCAACCGGTACGACCCCGAGCGCGACATCCTGCGCCTGCACGTCGACGGTCGTCGCTGCCTCGACGTCGGCGGGGAGGGCCCGTCCTGGCGGCGCCACGTCAAGCTCGCTGCGGCCGAGCGGGCCGGTGAGGCGCTTCGCCTGCTGTACGTGGCGATGACACGCGCACAGTCGCGGCTCGTGCTGCACTGGGCTGCGTCGTGGGACAGCCCGGGGGCCGGCCTGCACCGGGTGCTGTTCCGGCCGGATCCGCAGGACCCTGCCGTGCCGGACAAGGTCCCTCGCCCCACCGATGAGGACGCGATCGCTCGACTGATGGAGTGGCAGGCCCGCGGTGGCCCGACCGTGGAGCAGGTCGTGGTCGGTCCGTCCGATGCGCCGGAGATCGACGCCGAGGCGACGGAGCTCGTCGCACGGCGGTTCACCCGCGACGTCGACGTCACGTGGCGCCGCACGTCGTACTCCTCGCTGGTGCGACGGGACGAGGAGGTCTCGGTCGGCAGCGAGCCCGCGGCCGCAGGGACGGACGACGAACAGGTGGTCGAGACGACCGATCCGGCGCGCCTGCCCGACCAGGAACCCGCTCTCGGGCCGTCCCCGTGGGCTGATCTGGCCGGAGGGGCCGACCTGGGCACGCTCGTCCACGCTGTGCTCGAGGACGTCGACGTCGCAACCGGCGACCTCGCGGTGCAGGTGCGCACGCGCGTGGACGAGCAGCTGGCCCGGCGGCCGCTCGCGGTCGACCCCGACGTGCTGGCGGCTGCGGTCACCGGCGCGCTCCGCACCCCGCTCGGAGCCCTCGCCGACGACCTCACCCTGGCGGACACGTTGGCGCTCGCGCCGCTGCGCGAGCTGGAGTTCGAGCTGCCGCTCGCCGGCGGCGACGCCGAGGGCGATGTGCACGTCGGCACGCTCGCGGAGGTCGCCGACCTCATGGAGGCTCACCTTCCGCCCGACGACTCGCTCCGGCCGTTCGCCCCCAGCCTGCGCGACCCCACGCTCGCCACGCGCACACTCCGCGGCTACCTCACCGGTTCCATCGACCTGCTCGTGCGGACCCCGGGGGAGCGCACGCTCGTGGTCGACCACAAGACCAACCGGCTGGAAGCCCTCGCGCCGTCCGCCGCCCAGGGCTCGGCACCCCCGCCGGCCGGTGGCCTTGACGCGTACGCGCCGGACCGGCTCGCCGAGGCGATGCTGCACACCACCTATCCCTTGCAGGCCCTGCTGTACACGGTGGCCCAGCACCGCTTCCTGCGCTGGCGTTGGCCGGCGTACCAGCCCGAGCAGCACCTCGGCGGTGTCCTCTACCTGTTCGTGCGTGGCATGACGGGCCCCGACGTCCCGCGTGACCGCGCCGGTCGTCCGTACGGCGTGTTCGCCTGGCGCCCCCCGACGTCCCTCGTCCTCGCCCTGAGCGACCTCCTCGACGGACAGGCGGGAGGCCGCGATGGCTGAGACCGTCGAGACGGATCCGTTCGACGCCCAGGTGGTGCGTGGAGCCGGCGGAGTGCTCGCACAGCTCAATCGTGCCGGGGTGCTCGCCGCTGCGGACGTCCACGTCGCGAGCACGGTGGCCAGGCTCGCGGGAGAGGACGATCCCGACGTCCTGCTCGCCGCCGCGCTCGCAGTGCGCGCGGTGCGCCTCGGCTCCTCCTGCGTCGACCTCGTGGCCGTCATGGACGATCTCGCCGTCGAGGTGCCCGACGTCGCGTGGCCCGGCGCCGACTGGTGGGCGAGGGTCGTCGCCAGTCCGCTGGTCGTCGGCCCGGACCCCGTGCTCGTCGCGGAGGAGCCGCTCCTGTACCTCGGCCGCTACCACGCGCTCGAGGTGTCGTTGTGCGAGCGACTGGCCCATCG
>JBQGDU010000606.1:0-1716 GCA_052039245.1 Aeromicrobium sp.
GCTCGCCGAGGTGCTCCGCGAGCAGGGTCCCGACCCCGACGAGGCGTCCGTCGAGCGCTTCCGTCTCGTGGCCGCCCGACTCTGAGGGGTACCCTCCTCGCGCGCCGAGGCTGGGCTGCTCCCCGCTCGTCCCGGTGGCTAGGGTGACGCCCATGCGCCTTCGCCGCCTCGTCGTCCTGCCCGTGCTGCTGGCCGCGTCCCTCGCCGCCTGCGGCGACACCGGCTCCTCCGACGACACCGGCTCCTCCGACGACGGCTCCGCCGACGTCGCCCGCACGGGCGACTGCGAGTGGGCGCCGCGTCAGGACGGCGGGCCAGGTCTGGACACCGAGGTCGGCCCCCCGCCCCCGGATGCCGAGGCGGGGACGTCGTTCGTGATCGAGACCAACCGGGGCGACGTGCCCGTCGAGCTCGACCCCGAGAAGGTGTGTGCCGCCACCTCCTTCACGTGGCTCGCCGAGCAGGGCTACTGGGACGACTCCGCGTGCCACCGCATGTCCGACGCCGAGCAGGTCCCGTTCGGCATCCTGCAGTGCGGCGATCCCAGCGGCACCGGCGCCGGCAACCCCGACTACCGGTTCGCCGAGGAGCTGACCGGCGACGAGACGTACGCCGAGGGGACGATCGCGATGGCCAAGCAGGAGGCTCCCGCGACGACGGGCGGCCAGTTCTTCCTCAACTACGCCGACTCCCAGTTCGACCCCGACTACACCGAGTTCGGCACGATCTCCGACGAGGGCCTCGCCATCTTGCAGGGCGTGGCCGCGGACGGCGTCGAGGGCGGAGGGCCGGACGGGCCGCCCGCCACCTCCCTGGTCATCGAGGCCGTGCGCGTCGTCGACTGAGACCATGACGGCAGAGCAGCGGCGGGACGCGGTCGGACGACTCCCACTGCATCCACCGGGCTCGTTCGTCGGGGCACTGCACACGGCGGGCGGCCTGTACGCGGCTCTCGTCGGCGTCGGGGGCGCCGTGGCGGTGATCGTCTGGTTCGCGGTCCAGCACGAGGGCATCGCGATCGCTGCACTCCTCGGCATACCGCTCTCCTGGCCGATGCGGCGCTGCTACCAGTGGCTGCCCACGGCGCAGCAGATGACGGTGCTCGTCGATCCCGACGGCTGGGTACGGGTGGTGCTGGGACGCGGTGCGGTGCTCCCGAGCGCGAGACGGGTCGGTCGCGTCCACGGGAGCGACGACGTGGCGCGCGGCACCGTCGCGGGCTGCCTGGTCGGGTTGCTCGCGCCCCTCGCGCTGACCGGCCTCGCCTTCGGGTCGGCGGCACTCATCGGTACGCCCCTGCCGGCCCTGGCCCTGGTCTCGGCCTTCGTCTGGCTGCTGGTCGAGCTCGTGCTGCGCATCCTGCACGTCAACACCCTGCTCTCGCGTGGCTGGCGTCTCGGGACACCGCGGCTCGGTGCCTACGTCGTGGTGTGGCGCTCGCTCGAAGGAGCGGTCGGCCGGCGGGGCGTCGGGGCCGATCGACTGCTCGAGGCGGTCTCCGGCCGGGGTCGCGACGTCCGCGACGCCCTCGCGATCGTCCGTCCGCTCCTGGAGGTCCAACCGCCCCGTCGCTGACCCGGACGGTCCCCACGGGGCCGCGGAGGAAGCACCTCGTTAGGCTCTGTGGCGTGCGAGTTGCCAGGTTTGCCGGAGAGGACGACCCCCGCTTCGGGGTCGTGGGGGAGGAGGACGGCGTCCCCACCATCGCCGTCCTGA
>JBQGDU010000607.1:0-11706 GCA_052039245.1 Aeromicrobium sp.
GCGGAGACCTGCTCACCGGCGACGAAGCCGGAGCCGGAGAAGGACAGGACCCGCCCACGGACGGCCGTGGTGTGGTCGACGGCGGCTTCGGGGTCGACCTTCTCGGCCTTCGCGGACTTCTTCTTCTCGTCCTCGGCCGGCTCCTCGTCGCCGCCCTCGGTGGTCTCGGGTGTCGCAGCCTGGGCGCCGCCGGACGGTGAACGGCCGGATCCCTGGAGGTCCTTGAACGAGATGGGCGTGAACGACTCGTTCCGTGCGTTGACGACGCCGTGGGCGCCGATCGTGATGACGCCGCAGGTGACCTTGAGGCAGTCGACCGTGACGGCCTTTCCACTGCGGTCGACGGTCTTGAACTGCGCCCCGGGCACGTTGATCTTCGTGCTCCACGACCCGTTCGACGCGATCGTGCCGCCGTTGGCGGCGGAGGCGGTGTCGCTGCCCGGGAACGCCACGAACTTCTGGAAGCCTTGGTTGTTCTTCGTCTCGCTGTCAGGCACGTAGCGGTAGTTCGTGCCGACCTTGCCGCCCTGGCTGGGCTTCCAGGAGCCGGACACCGTGCCGAAGAAGACGTAGATCCCTCCGTGGCCGCCCTTGATCGACTGGAAACCGCTGCCGGAGACGGTCAGCTGGGTGGCGTAGGTCGGGTCGGCTGCGGCCTCACCGTCGGCGTTGGTCACGCTCACTCGTGGAGCGGCCTGCGCCGAGGTGGGGACGTGGAGCGTGGCGGCCACGGCGAGCGCGGCGGCCAGGGTCACGAGGCGGGCGAGCACGAGGGGTCCTCCTGGGGAGCGGGGTCGGGGAACGGCTGTCCTGTGCGGACCGGGACGATGACGAGCGAGCCGGCCACCTCGACGACGTCGACGGGGTGGCGGTAGACGGCGGAGAGCCGGGCGGGGTCGAGGACGTGACGCGGCGAACCATCGGCGACCACCCGGCCGGCGTCGAGCAGACAGACCCGGTCGGCATGTGCGGCGGCGAGACTGAGGTCGTGCAGCACGACGATCACGGTCCGGCCGAGCGTGGCGAGTCGCCGGGCTTCGACGAGGACCGCCTCCTGGTGGCGCAGGTCCATCGCGGCCGTGGGTTCGTCGAGCAGGAGCACAGGGGTCTCCTGCGCGATGGCCCTGGCGAATCCGGTGCGGGCCTTCTCCCCGCCGGACAGCGTGGGGAAGGTGCGTTCCAACAGGTCGGGCAGCTCGGCCCGGACGACGGCGTCGGCGACCGCCTCCTCGTCGCGGTCCTCCGCGTCCGTCCCGGCCCACGGCGCGCGGCCCATCCGGACGACGTCGACCGCCCGGAAGCCGAAGGCGAGCCGCTGCTCCTGCAGCATGACGGCACGACGACGGGCGAGGTCACGAGCCGACTGCCGGGCGACCGGGCGTCCGTCGATCTCGACGGCTCCGGACGTCGGGTCCACGTCACCGGAGATGACCGACAGCAGGGTGGACTTGCCGGCACCGTTCGGTCCGACGAGGGCGAGCAGGGTGCCTCGCGTGACGGTGAGGTCGACGGTCTCGAGGATCCGACGACCGCCCAGGTCGACGGTGACGTCCGCCAGGTGGATCATCAGGCCCACCCACCCTGCGTCCGCCGGGTGCGCCGCAGCAACCAGAAGAAGAACGGTCCGCCGACCAGCGAGGTGAGCATGCCGATCGGCAGGTCGGCGTACGGCACCATCGTGCGCGCCGCCAGGTCTGCGGTCAGCAGCAGTGCAGCACCCCCGAGCGCCGAGGCCGGCAGCAGCACCCGGTGGGCGGGTCCGGTGACCATCCGCACCAGGTGCGGCACGACCAGACCGACGAAGGCGATGATCCCGGCGAAGGCCACCGCTGCGGCGGTGAGCGCCGCCACCACGACGATCGCGAGCATCCGCAGCCGTTCGACGTCGACACCGACGTGCCGCGCGGCGCGATCACCCAACGAGAGCAGGTCGAGCTGGCGTGAGATGACGAGCGCGAGCACGATCCCGACGGCGGCGAACGGCGCCACCACCACGACGTGGTCCCACAGCGTCCCGTTGAGGGAGCCGAGCTGCCAGAAGACGATCTCCTCCCGCGCCTGGGTGTCGCCGAGGAAGAGCATGAGGGCGATGCCCGCGGAGCACACGGCGTTGACGGCGATGCCGGTCAGGACGAGGGTCACGACCTCGGTGCGTCCGTCGGCCCGGGACAGCAGGTAGACGAGGACCGTGGTGACGAGACCGCCGAGGAAGGCGCCGGCGGCGATCGTCCAGGTGCCGAGGAAGGAGATCTGGAAGACGATGACGAACGCGGCGACGAGCGCGGCACCGGCCGACACGCCGACGACGCTCGGCTCGGCGAGGGGATTGCCGAACACGCCCTGCATGAGCGCTCCGGCGGTCGAGAGCGCCGCCCCGACGACGAGCGCGAGGGCGACGCGTGGGAACCGGACCTGCCAGAGCGTGTTGTCCCCCTGAGGATGGGACGGCATCGGCCCGAGGTCGAGGCCGATGCGGTGCAGGATCGAGCCGATGACCTCCGACGGCGCGATGTGCAGCTGCCCGGTTCCGGCCGAGACGACGACCATGACGAGCAGCACGACGGTCAGGCCGACGTACAGGGCGGTGGCGCGTGCCGGGCGCGCGGTGGGCAGGACCGGCCGGTCCTGACGGCGCTGCGGCAGGACGGCCGTCACTCGACGGCCTCGGGCGCGTAGACGGAGACGGCGAGGGAGTTGAGCACCTCGGCGGTGCGTGGCCCGTAGCTGAGGATCTGGCTGTCGGTCATGTCGACGACGCGCTTCTTCTGACCGGCCGGTGTCTGGGCCAGCGCCGGCAGGCGTTCCAACAGTCCGTCGACGCCGCCGACGGACTCCAGCCCCTTGGTCATCATGAGGATGAGGTCCGGCTGGGCTGCGATGATGCCCTCGTCGTTGACCGGCTTCATCCCCTTCCAGCCGATCTCCTCGGAGACGTCGTAGCCGCCGATCGCCGTGATGAGGTCGTCGGCCCCGGAGTCCTCGCCGAACATGTAGTAGACGCCGGCCTGTCCTCGTACGTAGAGGAAGACCATCCGGAGCCTCTCCCGCTCGGCGGACGGGGCGACGTCGGCGATCTGCGCCGTGACGTCCTCGACCTCGGCCTCGATCCGGTCAGCGAGCTCGCTCCCGACGTCCGGGACCCCGAGCGCGTCGGCGACCTCCATCGTCAGCGACCGGGTGTTCTCGATGCTGCGGCCGGAGTCCACCACGACGACCGGGATGCCGGCCTTGCGGACCTGGAGGATCACGTCCCACGGGCCCAGGGACGTGTCGGTGATGAGGACGGTGGGGTCGAGCGCAAGGATCGCCTCTGCGCTGAGGTCGTGGCCCTTGCCGGTGACGAGGGGGAGGTCGGCGGCCTCCTCGAACTGGGTGGAGACGTCGCGGCCCACCACGTGGTCACCGAGTCCGAGCTCGAAGACGGTCTGGGAGAGCGTGCCGTAGATGTCGAGCGCGAGGATCCGGCTGGTGTCGTCCACCGTGACCTCGGTCCCCTGCGCGTCGGTCACGGTGACCGGCAGGTCCTGTTCCGGGTCCGTGCTGACGGGCTCGATCGCCGCCTGTTCGACCGAGGCGTGGCTCGCTCCCTCCCAGTCCCGCGGGTCCTCGAGTGGGGTGACGTCGGCGAGGGCGGGGGCCGCCGCGTCGTCGGCACCGCCGTGACTGGACGGCAGAGCACCGCATGCGGCGATCAGGACGAACGCGGCGGAGGCCGCGATCGGGCGGAGTGGGGACACGGGGGTGAGGCTCCTGAGACGGGGGACATGGACGGCGACGAGCCAGCGAGGTTACCCTAACCTCAATAAGGCCAGGCTCACCTGAGTGTGACCTATTTCATGACACCTTGTCATTTCGATCGTGACGGTGTGTCATGATCTGGTCAGTCCCAGATCCGCAGGAGCCCTCATGTCCGTCACCGCCGTGCCGCCCCTCGCCCTCTCCGTGCTGCTGCGCGACGGCTCTCGCGAGGAGCACCGCGACGCCGAGGGGTCGTCGTTCATGAGTGAGCTCGTGGCCGGACGGGTCAGCGAGCGCGGCTACGCCCACTACCTGACGTGCCTGCGCACCGTGTACCGAGCGCTCGAGCACGTCGCCGCCGACCTGGAGGACGACCCGCTCGCCGGCACCGTCATCGACCACGACCTCGACCGCGTCGCCGCCATCGAGGCCGACCTCGCCGTCTGGGGCGGACCGATCGATGTGGACAGTCCAGCGGCCCGCGCCTACGCGGAGCGCATCCGGGCGTCGGTCGAGTGGGGTGGGCTCTTCGTCGCGCACCACTACACCCGCTACCTCGGCGACCTCTCCGGAGGTCAGGTGATCGGACGCATGCTCACGCGCGAGTACGACCTTCCGGCCGGGGCGGGGGTCGAGTTCTACCGGTTCGACGCGATCCCCAAGCCCAAGCCGTACAAGGACCGCTATCGCGCCACCTTGGACGAGCTCCCGCTCGACGACGCCGGTCGCGAGCGGATCCTCGAGGAGGTCAAGGCCGTCTTCGGCCTGAACGCCGCGATCTTCGCCGAGCTCAGTGAGCTCCTGCCCGAGTACCGCCGCTGAGCCACCCGGGCGATGGGAGCACGCGCGGCGCGGCTGAGACAATGCCTGCGTGACTCATGTGGCGATCATCGGTGGCGGACCCGGAGGCTACGAGGCGGCGCTCGTCGCGGCCCGACTGGGAGCGGAGGTCACGCTCGTCGAGCGTGACGGGGTCGGCGGGTCGACCGTCCTGACGGACTGTGTGCCCAGCAAGACGCTGATCGCCACGTCCGACCTGCTCACCGAGGTCGAGAGCTCCGCCGAGCTGGGAGTCGAGGTGCCGTCGAGCGTCCGAGCGGACCTCGCGGCGGTGAACGCGCGCGTCCTGCGTCTCGCTGCCGCCCAGTCCGACGACATCGCCCAGCGGCTGGAGGCCAACGGCGTCCGCGTGGTCGCGGGGAGTGCGAGGCTGGCCGGGCCGGGTCGCCTCCAGGTCGAGACGGCCGAGTCGGGCGAGGAGGAGATCGTCGCCGACGGCGTGCTGGTCGCCACCGGGGCGCACCCCAGAGTCGTCCCCACCGCGGAGCCCGACGGCGAGCGGATCCTCACGTGGGAGCAGGTCTACGGACTGCAGCACGTGCCCGAGCACATGATCGTCGTGGGCTCGGGTGTCACCGGGGCGGAGTTCGCGAGTGCCTACAACGGTCTCGATGCGCCGGTCACGCTGGTCTCCAGCCGTGACCGCGTCCTGCCGGGAGAGGACGAGGACGCCGCCAACCTGATCGAGGACGTCTTCACCGAGCGTGGGATGACGGTCATGGGGTCGTCGCGGATGGCGTCGGTGGAGCGACGTGGCGACAGCGTGGCGGTCACCCTGAACGACGGCCGCGTCGTCGAGGGGTCGCACTGCCTCCTGGCGCTGGGCTCGATCCCGAACACGTCCGGGCTGGGGCTGGAGGAGGCCGGTGTGGCGCTGGACGACGCGGGGTTCGTCCGTGTCGACCGGGTCTCGCGGACCTCGGTGCCCAGCGTCTACGCGGCAGGCGACTGCACGGGCGTGCTCATGCTGGCCTCGGTCGCGGCTCAGCAGGGTCGCATCGCGATGTCACACCTGCTCGGTGACGCGGTGCTCCCGCTCGACCTCGAGAAGGTCTCGAGCAACATCTTCACGTCCCCGGAGATCGCCACCGTCGGGATGTCGCAGCGCCAGATCGAGGAGTCCGACCTCCAGGTGGACGTGACCACCCTGCCGCTGGCCAGCAATCCGCGGGCGAAGATGCAGGGGGTCCGGCACGGGTTCGTGAAGATGTTCTCCCGGGCCGGCGGTGGGGCCGTCGTCGGTGGCGTCGTCGTGGGCCCCCGCGCGAGCGAGCTCGTGCACGCTCTGTCGCTCGCGGTCTCGACCTCCCTCACGGTGGACCAGGTCGCCGACGCCTTCACCATCTATCCCTCGCTCTCCGGCTCGGTGGCGGAGGCGGCGCGACGTCTGCACCGCGCCTGACCGGACTCCGCGCGTCGCGGGGTGACCAGCAGAAACGACATGGTTGAAACGACATCTATGTAGTTCTGCAGGTCAGCCGATTCCGTTGGACAACGCCCCCCACCGGGGGTGATGATTCCCGCGTCGGATACCCCGTCCGCCACTCCAGTCACACCAGTCACACGATCGGCCTTCCCCCATGATCCCCTGGTCAGCGTTCCATCGAACGTCCACGCTCGCCCTCGCCGGCGCCGTCCTCGCCGCCACCGTGCTGGCCGGGACGGCTGAGTCGTCAGCCCCCGAGACCGAGGTCGTCTCCGCCCAGGGAGAGGAGGCCACTCTCGAGGAGACGGCCGTCCCGCTGGCCGACGACGTGCAGCCGGAGGCGCGGTCCGCCGATCCGGAGGAGTCCGGAGCCCCGGAGTCGCCCGAGCAGCCCGAGACCACCGACGGCACCGGCGGCGGTGACCCCGAGGCCCCCGTCGCCGAGCTGGAGCACACCTCCACCGACCCGTTCAACATGGTCGGCGTGACGTGGGCGTCCGGGGGGAACGACCTGCAGGTCTCCGTGAGCTACCGCCAGGGTGGCGCGTGGAGTGAGTTCGAGGCGCTCGAGGTGCAGTCGGACGAGCCGCTGGAGGGCGAGCGGGCCGGGACCGAGCCGAAGTGGCTCGACCAGGAGGCCGACGGGGTCGCAGTGCGGATCGCCTCCGCGAGCGGCGAGCTGCCGGAGGACGTGAAGGTCGCGACGATCGACCCGGGCGAGGACGGTCTGATCCAGCCCACGGCATCCGCTCCGGGCCAGCCGCCGATCATCTCGCGCAAGTCCTGGGGCTCGGCCTCGGTGAGCACCAGTGCCTGTTCGGCCCCGCGCGTGAGCGCGACCCGTGGCGCGACCATCCACCACACGGCCGGCAGCAACACCTACACCAAGGCTCAGGCGGCCGGGATCGTGCGGTCCACGCAGGCCTACCACCGCGGTTCCCAGAAGTGGTGCGACATCGGCTACAACTTCCTCGTCGACAAGTTCGGTCGCATCTACGAGGGTCGCGTCGGTGGCATCACCCAGGGTGTCCGCGGAGCGCACACGGGGACCACCGAGGGCAACCGCTACACGATGGGCGTCTCGATGATGGGCAACTTCGACGTCGCGCAGGTGCCGACCGCCATGAAGAAGCCGATCGCGGACCTCGTGGCCTGGCGGTTCGGACGGGCCAAGGTGCCCGCCCGTGGGACGCACGTGCTGGACGGCAAGCGGGTCCAGCGCATCATCGGTCACCGCGACGTCAAGGCCACGGCGTGCCCAGGACGGTACGGATACGCCTGGGTCACCGGCGACCTGCGCGCCGCCGTCGAGCGACGGTTGAAGGGCGGTGGGGGATCGTCGAAGCCGTCGACCCCGAGCCACCGCTGGAAGGCACCGACGTCCTTCAAGGTCACGAGCACCGCCGCCGGCACCATCAACCTGGGGTGGACGGCGCAGTCGGGAGCCAAGAAGTACGTCGTGCAGTACTCCCGCAGCTCCTCCATGTCGAGCCCGGGACACAAGGCCTTCACCACCAACAAGGGGGCCGTCACCGGTCTGCAGCCGTCGACGACCTACCACCTGAGGGTGATCATCCGGCACTCCAAGACCAACGCTGCACTCAGCCCGTGGTCGAGCAAGGCCAGCGCGGCCACCAAGGCCAAGGCGCCGACGCATCGCTGGAAGGCGCCCACCTCGTTCAAGGTGACCAGCACGGCGTCCGGTTCGATGGGGCTGTCGTGGAGCGCCCAGTCCGGTGCGAAGAAGTACGTGGTCCAGCTGTCGCGCAGCTCCTCGATGTCGAGTCCGGGGCACCGCGCGTTCACGACGAACAAGGGGACCGTGACCGGTCTGAAGCCCTCGACGACCTACTACGCGCGGGTGATCATCCGCCACTCCAAGACGAACGCCGCACTCAGCCCTTGGTCCAGCAAGACCTCGGCGAAGACCAAGGCGACCGCGGCGAACACCGTGAACACCCGCAACGTCGGGTCGGCGTCCTCGGTCTCGTTCAAGGGCCACGGCTACGGTCACGGCATCGGCATGAGCCAGTGGGGTGCCTACGGAGGGGCCCAGAAGGGGGCGCGAGCCTCCCAGATCCTCGCCAAGTACTACCCGGGCACCAGCCTCGGCTCGAGCTCGAAGTACATCCGTGTGCACGTCACGGCCGACAACGACGGGAGCACCGCCGTGCTCGCCCAGTCGGGCCTGAAGTTCCTGCAGGGATCGCGCAGCGTCACCCTGCCCACGAGCGTGTCCGGGCGCAAGGTCTCCCACTGGCGCATCGAGCCGTACGCCAAGAACAAGCGGCAGTCGACACTGCGGTACAAGTCCGGCTCGACCTGGCGGACGTACCAGTCGACGGTCTGGAGCGGGTCGGCGGACTTCGCGGCACCCACGATGAAGCTGGTCCTGCCCGGCGGGAAGTCCGTGACGTATCGCTACAAGCTGCGCGCTGCACAGCCGAGCTCCAGCTCGACGTCGCGACGCACCGTGAACGTCCTGCACCTCGACGACTACACCCGTGGTGTCGTCGCCCGGGAGGTTCCCGCCTCCTGGCCGAACGAGGCCTTGCGGGCCCAGTCCATCGCCGCGCGCACCTACGGACTGCGCTCCATCAGCTCCGGCGGCTGGTACGACATCTGCGACACGACCTCCTGCCAGGTGTACGGCGGAGTCTCCGCCGAGCACTCGCGGACGAACGCTGCCGTCTCCTCGACGTCCAAGCGCGTGCTGCTCTACAAGGGCTCGCCGGCGTTCACGCAGTTCTCGGCGTCCTCGGGCGGGTACACGAACAAGGGCTCGCAGCCCTACCTCAAGGCGGTGTCCGACCCCTGGGACGACAACAGCGCCAACCAGAACCACGCGTGGTCGCAGTCGGTCCGGACGTCCACCATCCAGGCGAGGTACCCCAGCATCGGCACCCTCAAGACGCTCAAGGTGACCAAGCGCAACGGTCACGGGTCCAAGGGTGGGCGCGTCACGAGCCTCCAGCTCATCGGCAGCAAGAAGACGGTGACCATCTCCGGCACCGACGCCCGCTGGGCCTTCGGCCTGAAGTCCGACTGGTTCGGCTTCTGACCGGAGCCCGCTGCCGGCACGCGACTGGTGCTCGCCGCGGAGGTGACGCATGATGGAAGGGACCACGCACGCCGCCGGCTGAGTTTCTTGGGGGAAGCATGCGGAGCACACGGGCCAGCAGCATCACACTCGCGACCACCACCCTGGTGGGTGGACTCCTCGTCTCAGGCGGTGCGTCCGCCGACGAGACGGACGCGACGTCACAGGAGGAGCAGCAGACGCTCGGAGACACGAGCCTGCAGCAGACCTCGATCGGGGCAGTCAACGCCAAGTCGTCGTCCGCGTCGGCCGCTGCGGAGGTGGAGGACGCCGAGCGGGATCCCTTCGACCTCGTGGGTGTCACGTGGGCCGGTGCGGAGGCTCCGGCCGACCTCTCCGTCCAGGTGAGGGTCCGGCAGGACGGCTCCTGGACGGACTGGGCCGACCTCGACGTCGCGGCCGCGGGCGAGGACGGCACGGGCCGCCGTGGCGGCACCGAGCCGCTGTGGGTCGGGGAGTCCGACGGTGTCGCGGCCCGTGTCACGGCGCCGGGCGGCGCCGTCCCGGACGATCTCAAGGTCGTGACGGTCGACGGTGGTGACGCCCCCGCCGAGGCGCCCACCGCCCCGGAGGCCAGCACCAAGAGTGCCGCTCCGGCGCAGCCGTCGGTCATCACGCGTGGCTCGTGGGGCGCGTCCTCCGGCGGGACCTGCGACAGCCCCGTGTACGGCAAGCTGCGCGGCGTCATGATCCACCACACCGCGGGGAGCAACTCCTACTCCAAGTCGCAGTCGGCCTCGATCGTCCGCTCGATCCAGTCGTACCACGTGGGTGGCCAGGGCTGGTGCGACATCGGCTACAACTTCCTCGTCGACAAGTACGGCCAGATCTTCGAGGGCCGCAAGGGCGGTTGGACCCGGATGGTGCGCGGAGCGCACGCGGGCAACTTCGAGGTCAACAAGTCCGCCGTGGGCATCTCCATGATGGGCAACTACGACGAGGCCCACACCGCCACCGCGCAGCGCAACGCCGTCGTGCGGCTCGTGGCGTGGCGGCTCGGGAGCAAGGGCCTGCCCGCCAAGGGGTCGCCGTACAAGATCGGCGGCGAGACGATGCAGAGAATCTCGATGCACCGTGACATCAGTGCCACGGCCTGCCCTGGACGCAACGCGGTCAACTGGGTGCAGAACCCCGGAGGCCTGCGCGACCGGGTCGCCGACGCGATCAGCTGACGTTCCTCACGTCGAAGGGCCCCATCCGACGGATCGGGGCCCTTCGACGTGGCAGCGACCTACTCGGCGTCGGCGATCTCGGCGATGACCTCGCCGGCGCCGACCGTGGCACCGATCTCGGTCTTCAGCCCCGTGATGGTGCCGGACTTGTGGGCGTTGATGGGCTGCTCCATCTTCATCGCCTCGATGACGACGACCTGGTCGCCCTCGGCGACCTCCTGGCCCTCCTCGACGGCGATCTTGACGATCGTGCCCTGCATGGGCGAGGTCAGCGAGTCGCCGGAGACGGCAGCGGCGCCACCCCCGCTCTTGCGCTTGGCCTTCTTCTTGCCGCCTGCCGCGGGAGCCGCTGCGCCGAGCCCCCCGGGCAGCACGACCTCGACGCGCTTGCCGCCGACCTCGACCACGACGCGCTCACGCTCGGCGGGGTCGTCGGCCTCGCTCGTCCCGCCGTAGGGTTCCAGCTGGTTGTCGTAGTCGGTCTCGATCCACGTCGTGTAGACGTCGAATGAGCCTTCGGAAGCGTTGTAGGCCGCATTGTCGAGGACGTCGCGGTGGAACGGGATGACGGTCGGCATTCCGTCGACGACGAACTCGTCGAGCGCGCGGCGCGAGCGCTCGATGGCCTGCTCGCGGGTGCGGCCGGTGACGATCAGCTTGGCGACGAGCGAGTCGAACGATCCGGGGATCGTCTCACCGTTGACGTAGCCGGAGTCGACGCGCACACCCGGTCCTGCCGGCGGCTCCCAGGCAGTGAGGGTCCCGGGGGCGGGCAGGAACCCGCGACCGCCGTCCTCGGCGTTGATCCGGAACTCGATCGAGTGACCGATGATCTGCGGGTCGTCGTAACCGAGCTCCTCACCCGCGGCGAGGCGGAACATCTCCCTCACGAGGTCGATGCCCGTGACCGCCTCGGTGACGGGGTGCTCCACCTTCAGTCGCGTGTTGACCTCCAGGAAGCTGATCGTCCCGTCGGCGGCGACGAGGAACTCGCAGGTCCCGGCACCGACGTAGCCGGCCTCCTTGAGGATGGCCTTGCTGGACTCGTAGAGGCGGGTCATCTGGTCATCGCTGAGGAACGGCGCCGGGGCCTCCTCGACCAGCTTCTGGTGGCGGCGCTGGAGCGAGCAGTCGCGTGTGGAGACCACGACGACGTTGCCGTGCTGGTCGGCGAGACACTGCGTCTCGACGTGGCGGGGCTTGTCCAGGAACTTCTCCACGAGGCACTCGCCGCGGCCGAAGGCGCCCACGGCCTCGCGCACGGCGGACTCGTACTGCTCGGGGATCTCCTCGATCGTCCGAGCGACCTTCAACCCGCGTCCGCCGCCGCCGAAGACGGCCTTGATGGCGACCGGCAGGCCGTGCTCCTCGGCGAACGCGACGACCTCGTCGGCGTCCTTCACCGGATCCTTCGTGCCCGGGGCCAGGGG
>JBQGDU010000608.1:0-2130 GCA_052039245.1 Aeromicrobium sp.
CGTAGCCGGTGATGACGCCGGCCTCCTCCATCTTGCGCAGTCGCGACTGAACGGTGGCGCGGGCGACGCCGAGCAGTCGCGAGAGCTCGAGGTCACCGACACGGGGGTGGGTGTGCATCGCGTCGATGAGGGCGACGTCCAATCGGTCCAACATGACGTGAGCCTAGCAATCTGACCAGTTCGAGATACCCGTTCCTGCGCGAAATGGCGCGTCTGACCACCTCCACGTGCGCCGGTTGCTCACTCCGTCGAGCGGGTGTGTCCTGAGTCACATGAGCCTCGACCTCACCGATGCCGAACGCCTTGCCCACCTCGATCTCGAGCAGCTCCAGCAGCTGGTCGGACTCGTCGAGCACGACCCCTCCACCGACCCGTTCCCGGTCACCGGCTGGGACGCGATCGTGTGGAACGTCGGCAACGCGACGCAGTCGGCCCACTTCTTCATGTCGGCCTATCGGATGGACCTCGTGGCCTACTCGGGCCCCGAGACGGGCAACCGCGACCACCACGCGTTCGTGCTGGCCAGCGGCGCCGTGCGGTTCGTGCTGAAGGGCGGCGTCGACCCCCAGAGCCCCGTGCTGGACCACCACCGCCGCCACGGCGACGGCATCGTCGACATCGCCCTCGAGGTGCCCGACGTCGACACGTGCGTCGAGCAGGCGCGACGGCAGGGCGCGACGATCCTCGAGGAGCCCCACGACGTCAGCGACGAGCACGGCACGGTGCGGATGGCCGCGATCGCCGCCTACGGCGAGACGCGCCACTCGCTGGTCGACCGCAGTCGCTACTCGGGTCCGTACCTGCCGGGCTACGTCGAGCGCACCTCCACGATGAAGCGTCCCGAGGGTGCGCCCAAGCGGATCTTCCAGGCGCTCGACCACGTCGTCGGCAACGTCGAGCTGGGCCACATGGACGAGTGGGTCGACTTCTACAACCGCGTCATGGGCTTCACCAACATGGCCGAGTTCGTCGGCGACGACATCGCGACGGAGTACAGCGCCCTGATGAGCAAGGTGGTCGCCAGCGGCAACCACCGCGTGAAGTTCCCGCTCAACGAGCCGGCGATGGGCAAGAAGAAGTCGCAGATCGACGAGTACCTGGAGTTCTACGGCGGCCCGGGCGCCCAGCACCTCGCGCTGGCCACGAACGACATCCTCGCGACGGTCGACTGGCTCCGCGACGCCGTCGTCCAGTTCCTCGACACGCCGGACTCGTACTACACCGATCCCGCGCTGCGGGAGCGGATCGGCGAGGTCCGCGTGCCCATCGAGGAGCTCCAGCGGCGCGGCATCCTCGTCGACCGCGACGAGGACGGCTACCTCCTCCAGATCTTCACCAAGCCCGTCGGCGACCGCCCCACGGTCTTCTTCGAGCTCATCGAGCGTCACGGGTCGCTTGGCTTCGGCAAGGGCAACTTCCAGGCGCTGTTCGAGGCGATCGAGCGCGAGCAGGCCCGGCGAGGGAACTTCTAGGACGGTCGGACATGGCCCACTACCGCAGCGCCGGGCTGGTCCCGCCGAAGCGTCACACCCAGCACCGCGCGCCGGACGGCTCGCTCTACCGCGAGGAGCTGATGGGGGAGGAGGGCTTCAGCTCGGACTCGTCCCTGCTCTACCACGTCGGCGTGCCCTCGGCGATCGTCGAGGCGCGCACGTGGCAGCTGCCCGACCAGGCGACGACGCCGAACGAGCCCCTGCTCCCTCGGCACCTGAGGCTGCACGACCTGTTCTCCGACGCCGAGCGTGATCTCGTGCGCGGACGGCGGCTCGTGCTCGGCAACGGTGACGTGCGGATTTCGTACGCGGTGGGCGCCGAGGCCTCGCCGCTCTACCGGAACGCCACGGGCGACGAGTGCGTCTTCATCGAGGCCGGCAGCGGCGTGCTCGAGACCGTGTTCGGACACCTCGCGTTCGGGCCGGGCGACTACCTCCTGGTGCCGCGAGCGACGACGCACCGCTGGGTGCCCGACGGTCCCGTCCGCGCCTACTGCATCGAGGCGAACAGCCACATCGGGCCGCCGAAGCGCTACCTGTCGCGGTTCGGCCAGCTGCTGGAGCACGCGCCGTACTGCGAGCGCGACCTGCGCGGGCCGGGTCAGCCCGAGGTGCGTGACGAGTTCGACGTCGAGGT
>JBQGDU010000609.1:0-6125 GCA_052039245.1 Aeromicrobium sp.
GTGCCGAGGCGATCTACTCCTCGGGCGTCGGTCAGCACCAGATGTGGGCCGCGCACTTCGTGAAGTACGAGCGCCCGCGCCAGTGGCTCAACTCCGGCGGCGCCGGCACGATGGGCTACGGCGTCCCCGCCGCGATGGGCGCCAAGGTGGGCGACCCCGACCGCGTCGTGTGGGCGATCGACGGCGACGGCTGCTTCCAGATGACCAACCAGGAGCTGGCCACCTGCGCCCTGGAGGGCATCCCGATCAAGGTCGCCGTCATCAACAACAGCTCGCTCGGCATGGTCCGCCAGTGGCAGACGCTGCTGTACCAGGAGCGCTACTCCAACACCGACCTGAACACCGGGCCGGTGAGCATCGGCGCCCGCCGGATCCCGGACTTCGTCAAGCTCGCCGACGCCTACGGCTGCGTCGGTCTGCGGTGCGAGTCCGAGGCCGACCTGGACGCCACCATCAAGGAGGCCATGGCGATCACCGACCGGCCGGTCGTGGTCGACTTCGTGGTCGAGCGAGACGCGATGGTCTGGCCGATGATCCACGGTGGCGCCAGCAACGACGACATCCAGATCGCCCGCGACCTGGCGCCGGACTTCGACGATGAGGAGATGGTCTGAGCCATGCCCCAACACACCCTGTCCGTCCTGGTCGAGAACACGCCAGGTGCACTCGCGCGCGTATCGAGCCTGTTCATGCGACGCGGCTTCAACATCGACTCCCTCGCCGTCGGCCCCACCGAGATCCCAGAGATCTCGAGGATGACGATCGTCGTGAACGTCGAGGAGCTGCCGCTGGAGCAGGTGACCAAGCAGCTCAACAAGCTCGTCAACGTGCTCAAGATCGTCGAGCTCGACTCCGACTCGGCGGTCGAGCGCGAGCTCATGCTCATCAAGGTCAAGGCCGACGCCCAGACCCGCGGGCAGGTGCTGGAGACCGTCCAGCTGTTCCGTGCCAAGGTGGTCGACGTGTCCACGGACGCCGTCACCATCGAGGCCACCGGCGACTCCGGCAAGCTGCGGGCGATGCTCAACGTCCTGGAGCCGTGCGGCATCCGCGAGATCGCCCAGTCCGGTCGGGTCGCCATCGGACGTGGCGCCCGCTCCATCACCGACCGCACCCTGCGGACCGTCCCCACGCACCACACCGCCTGAACGGCGGACCGACCCACCACCGAAGGAGAACGAATCACCGTGGCCGAGATCTTCTACGACGACGACGCCGACCTCGCACTCATCCAGGGCAAGAACGTGGCCGTCATCGGCTACGGCAGCCAGGGCCACGCCCACGCGCTCAACCTGCGCGACTCCGGCGTCGACGTCCGGATCGGCCTGGCCGAGGGCAGCAAGAGCAAGGCCAAGGCCGAGGCCGAGGGGCTGCGCGTCCTCCCGGTCGCCGAGGCGGTGGAGGAGGCCGACGTCGTCGTGATCCTGACGCCGGACCAGGTGCAGCGCACCGTCTACGCCGAGTCGATCCAGCCGAACATCACCACCGGCGACACCCTCGTGTTCTGCCACGGGTTCAACATCCGCTACGACTACATCCAGGCACCCGAGGGCGTCGACGTCGTCCTCGTCGCACCCAAGGCGCCCGGCCACACGGTGCGTCGCGAGTTCGTCGCCGGCCGTGGCATCCCGGACATCATCGCCGTCGAGCAGGACGCGTCGGGCTCGGCGTGGGACCTCGCGCTCTCCTACGCCAAGGGCATCGGCGGCACGCGGGCCGGCGTCATCAAGACGACGTTCACCGAGGAGACCGAGACGGACCTCTTCGGCGAGCAGGCCGTGCTGTGCGGCGGCATGTCCCACCTCGTGCAGGCCGGGTTCGAGACCCTCACCGAGGCCGGCTACCAGCCGGAGATCGCCTACTTCGAGGTGCTGCACGAGCTGAAGCTCATCGTCGACCTCATGTGGGAGGGCGGCATCGCCAAGCAGCGGTGGAGCATCTCCGACACCGCCGAGTACGGCGACTACGTCTCCGGCCCCCGCGTGATCGACTCCGGCGTCAAGGAGCGGATGAAGGAGGTCCTCTCCGAGATCCAGGACGGCACCTTCGCCTCCCGGTTCATCGACGACCAGGACAACGGCGCCAAGGAGTTCGCCGAGCTGCGTGAGAAGGAGGCCGGTCACCCGATCGAGGCGACCGGCAAGACGCTTCGCTCGCACTTCTCCTGGTCGGCGGGCGACGACGACTACACCGAGGGGTCCGCGGCGCGCTGACCCCGGACTCCCGACGACGCCCGGCCACGCCTCGCGTGGCCGGGCGTCGCGCGTCCGCCCGACGTGCCACCGCAGGCATCAGGCGATCAGGTCGAGGGTGGCGCTCTCGTCCGGGGACGACGGTGCGGGCCGTCGACCGACGACGTCGTCCCAGGCCCTGCGCAGGCGGAGCACGGCCTCGCTGAGGGTGTCCGGGTCCTGCGTGTACGGCAGGCGGAGGCGCCGCTCGCCGATCGCGGCCGAACCGGTGACGAAGCGTGGGCCCGGGGTGAGCAGCAGTCCGTGTCGTGCGGCGGAAGCGACGAGTCTGGAGGACATCGGCCCAGGCAGCTCCGCCCACAGGTTCAACCCCCCGGCCGGGCAGGGGGCGCTGATCTCCGGCAGGTGGTCGGCCAGCTCGGCGAGGAGGTGGTCGCGCGCCGCGCGGGACCGGGCCCTCCCGGCTGCCGCGGTCTGACCGCCCTCGGCGAGCAGCTCGGTGACGACGAGCTGCTCGAAGGCCGAGCTCCCGATGTCGTCGGTCATGCGGTGCTGGACGATGGTGGTGACCAGGTCGCGCGGGGCACGGATCCACCCGACCCGCAGCCCGCCCCAGTACTCCTTGGAGGCCGATCCGACGCAGAGGGCGCGGCCGTCGTGGTGGGCGAGCGAGTCGGGGAGGTCGATGCCGTCCAGGTTCACCTCGCGCAACGACTCGTCGACGATCGGTATCACGTCGTGCCGACGCAGCAGACGTGCCCACTCGGCTCGGTGGGCGGCCGGCATCACGACCCCGGTGGGGTTGTGGAACTCCGGGATCAGGTAGGCGGCGTGGTGCCGCCCGCCCGCGAGCATCGACGCGAGGGCGTCCGGGTCCCAGGGGTCCGTCCCGGTGGGCAGGGGAGCGAGGCGAGCGCCGGTGGCGACGAACGACTCGTGGGCATGTGGGTAGGAGGTGGCCTCGACGACCACGCGGCGACCGGGACCGACGAACGTGCGGGCGAGCAGGGAGATGGCGCCCATCGCCCCGGAAGTGACGATGATCTGCTCCGGGGAGGTGGTCAGGCCGCGGTGCGTGTACCGGGCGGCCAGCGCCTCGCGCAGCGCCGGCAGGCCGTCGGGGAGGTAGCCCGACGTGTTCAGCAGTCCCGCCGCTCGGCCCGCGGCGGCCTCGAAGGCTCGGCCGAGGCCGGGTGGTCCCGACGGCGCGGCGTAGGTGAGCGCGACCGTGTCGTCGTCGGCCGGGTCGATGATGAGCGAGCTGACCCCGGTCGCGGCGAGCGGTACCCGCACGATGCTGCCGGATCCGCGTCGCGACTCCAGCAGCCCGGCCTCGCGGAGCTCGGCATACGCCCGCGTCGTGGTGGTGCGGCTGAGGCCGAGGCTGGAGGCGAGCTCTCGTTCGCTCGGCAGCCTGGTTCCGTCGGGAACGCGCCCGTCGGTCACGAGGAGGCGGAGTCGCTCGGCCACGCCGACGTAGAGCGGACCGGGATCGTCGCGCACGTCCTCTCCCACCAGTCGGGCCAGTCGGGAGGCGGAGAGCACGGCGGTCATGAGGCCACTCTGTCACGATTGGCTATCGAAACAAAGGCCAATTGAGCCCACCATGGAGGCATGCTCTTCTGGATCCTGCTCGCCGGCGTCGCGATCGGTGCGACGGTGCGCACCGTGGTGCTCGTCCGCTCGGACGGGCTCGGGACGCGGCCCGCACCGCGCAGCCATGACAGCGAGTCCGTCGGCTCGACCTGGCCTCACCACGGGGATCAGCTCCGATGACCGCTCGTCTCGCACAGCTGCTCGTGGGGCTCGTCCTGTACGGCGTGACGATGGCGATGCTCGTCCGGTCGGGCCTCGGTCTCGACCCCTGGGACGTCTTCCACGAGGGCATGACGCTGCACGTGCCGCTGACCTTCGGGCAGGTCGTGATCGTGACGGGCGCGGTCCTCCTGCTGCTCTGGATCCCGTTGCGCCAGAGGCCGGGGATCGGCACGGTGCTGAACGTGATCGTCATCGGGCTCGCCGCCGACGCCGGGCTCGCCGTCATCCCCGCGCCGGAGGCTCTCGGCTGGCAGGTGCTGCTCTTGGTCGGCGGGGTGCTCGGCAACGGCGCGGCAGGCGCGCTCTACATCGGCGCGAGGCTGGGCCCGGGGCCACGGGACGGCCTGTGGCTCGGCATGGTCGAGCGCACGGGCCGCAGCGTCCGCTTCTGGCGCACCACGCTGGAGCTCACCGTGCTGGCGGTCGGGTTCTTCCTGGGCGGGACGGTGGGCGTCGGCACCGTCGTCTACGCGCTCACGATCGGCCCGGTCGTGCAGGCGGTGCTGCCGCGTGTCGACCACCATCGTCGTCGCGCCACCGTCGCCGCGTCCGCGGAAGGACGCGACGCTTGCTAGCGTGACCCGTGAAGGCCGGGGTGCCCCACCGACGGGGCTGAGATCACACCCGCACACCTGATCCGGTTCGTACCGGCGGAGGGAGCCAGTCATGAGTCGTACGCCCGTCATGCTCAGCATCGCGGGGTCGGACCCGTCGGGCGGGGCAGGCATCCAGGCGGACCTGAAGACCGCGACCGCACTGGGCGTCTATGCCGGAGCCGTCGTCACGGCGCTGACGGCGCAGAACACCACGGGGGTGCAGGGCATCCACGCGATTCCCGCCGGCTTCGTCGCCGATCAGCTGGAGAGCGTGCTGTCCGACCTCGACGTCCGTGCCGTGAAGATCGGGATGCTCGGGGACCACGAGGTGGCCTCGCGCGTCGCCGAGGCGCTGCGCAGGCGTCCTGTGCCCGACGTCGTGCTCGACCCGGTGATGGTCGCGTCGTCGGGCGACGTGCTGGTCCCGGACGCCACCGTCGACGTGATCCGTGAGCAGCTCCTGCCGCTGTCGAGCGTCGTGACTCCCAACGTCCCCGAGGCCGAGATCCTCACCGGGGCGCGGGTCGCCGACCTCGCCGGCCTCGAGCTCGCCGGGCAGCTCCTGCTCGAGAGCGGTGCCGGCGCCGCCCTCGTCAAGGGTGGTCACCTCGACGGCGACGACAGCGTCGACGTCCTCGTCGCGTCCACCGGGGCCGGGTCGTCCGCGACCACGAGGCTCAGTGCTCCGCGGGTGCACAGCGAGCACACGCACGGTACCGGCTGCACGCTCTCTTCGGCCGTCGCCGCCTTCCTCGTCAGGGGCGAGCCCCTGGACCAGGCGGTGGCCCGGGCGAAGGACTACCTCGTCGCGTCCCTGGCATCCGGGTCCCGGCGCGAGGTCGGTGCCGGACGCGGCCCGGTCGACCACCTGGGGGGACGATGACCACGCCGACGCAGGAAGGCGCCGCAGAGCTGGCCTGGCGGAGTGCGAGGCCGTGGTTCGAGGCGATCGTCGGGCACCCGTTCGTCACCGGCCTGCAGGACGGCACCCTCGCCGAGCCGACCTTCGCCCGGTACCTCGTCGACGACGCGCACTACCTGACGCGGTACGCCAAGGTCCTCGCGCTCCTGGCCGGGCGCGGCGAGTCGCCCGAGGACATCGAGCTGTTCGCGGCGTCGGCGGCCGGAGCGGTCGCCGCCGAGCGCGCGCTGCACACCGGCTGGCTGACGTCGCGAGGCCTCGACCCCGACGCCGCCCACGCCCCCGAGCCCAGCCCGACGTGTCTCGCCTATACCGGCGCCCTGCTGGAGGCCGCCACGACGGCACCCTTCGACGTCGCGGTGGCGGCGGTGCTGCCCTGCTTCCGGGTCTACGCCGAGGTGGGACGACGCCTCGCCGCGACGACGGGGGAGGACCACCCCTACGCCGCGTGGATCGCCACCTACGCAGATCCCGACTTCGATGCCGCGGTGCGGCGTGCGGAGGCGTGTCTCGACCGCGTGGCACGGGACCAGGCGGCCGTCGGGGCCGCGGGCGGCGCGGCGCCGCGGGGGGGGGGGGTGTTGTGGGGCGCCGCCA
>JBQGDU010000610.1:0-13844 GCA_052039245.1 Aeromicrobium sp.
AACGGCGTGGCCACGATCAAGGAGCTCACCAACGTCGCCCTCGTGCGGGGCGACATCGGCAAGCGTGGTGCGGGCCTGTGCCCGGTGCGCGGTCACTCCAACGTCCAGGGCGACCGCACCATGGGCATCTGGGAGCGACCGCCGGCCTGGTTCCTCGACGCGCTGGAGGCGGAGTTCGGCTTCGACCCGCCTCGCGAGCACGGCCTGGACGTGGTCGACTCGATCCGGGCGATGCGCGACGGCAAGGCCTCGTTCTTCATGGCGCTCGGCGGCAACTTCCTGCATGCCGCCCCTGACACCCACGTCACCGCTGCCGCGCTGCGCAACACCGCGCTGACGGTGCAGATCTCCACCAAGATCAACCGCTCGCACCTGGTCACCGGCGAGACCGCCCTCATCCTTCCGACGATGGGTCGCACCGAGAAGGACCTGCAGGCCGGCGGGGAGCAGTTCGTGACCGTCGAGGACTCCATGTCCGCCGTGCACGCCTCCCGTGGCCCGCTGGAGCCGGCCAGCGAGCACCTGCGCTCGGAGGTCGCGATCATCACCGGGGTCGCCGAGGCGACGCTCCAGGGCCGACACGGCCTCGACTGGGTCGGGATGCGCAACGACTACGGCGTGATCCGCGACCACATCTCGCGCGTCGTCCCGGGGACCGAGGACTACAGCCGCAAGGTCGATCGACCGGGTGGATTCGTGCTTCCGCACCCGCCTCGGGACTCCCGCACCTTCAAGACCGAGAGCGGACTCGCCGAGATCGCCGTCTCCCCGATCGACGTGCTCGACGTCCCGGACGGTCACCTGCTGCTGCAGACGCTGCGCAGCCACGACCAGTTCAACACCACGATCTACGGGCTCAGCGACCGGTACCGCGGGATCGAGCACGGCCGTCGCGTCGTCTTCGTCCACCCCGACGACGTCGCCGCGTTCGGCCTCCACGAGGACCAGCTCGTCGACCTCGTGGCGCACTGGCCGGGCGACGAGGTCGACCGCGTCGCGCCCAGGTTCCGGGGGGTTCCCTACGACACGCCTCGCGGGACGGCCGCCGGCTACTACCCGGAGACCAACCCGCTCGTGCCGCTGGACTCGACCGCCGAGGGCAGCAACACGCCGACCTCGAAAGCCGTGGTGGTCCGTCTGGTGCCCACCGGTCAGCCGGACCCCGGTCTCGACGGCGCCGCAGCCGGGATGGACTCGACCCACTCCGACGACGTCCACAAGGCGCACCCCGAGCCCTCGCAGCTGTCCTGACGACGACGCACCGCGGCCCCCTGAAGATGATCGTCAGGGGGCCGCGGTGCGTCGGTGGTCAGAAGAGACCGGACGCCGTCCTGACGGTCTGGACGACACCGTAGGCAAGCGGGACGCTGACCACGAGCCAGGCCACCACGAGCAGCGGCGTGACGCCGGTGGACGTGGTGTCCTCGGCACCGCTCGACGGTGCGTCGTCGGCGGTCGGCTCGGCCTTGACCGCACCCTTCGGCTCGTGGAAGCGGTCGGCCACCGGCCGGACCAGCATGTTGGCCACGAAGCCGACGACGAGGAGTCCGACCATCGTGAGGAGGGCCGGCCGGTAGTCGGCGGCCGTCAGCTCGCCCGGCGTGCCCCGCGCGTCGAGGAACCCGTTGATGATGAGCGGACCGGCGATGCCGGCGGCGGACCAGGCGGTCAGCAGCCGGCCGTGGATCGCCCCCACCTGGAACGTGCCGAAGAGGTCGCGCAGGTAGGCCGGGATCGTGGCGAAACCACCGCCGTAGAAGCTGAGGATGACACCGGCGAGCACCACGAACAGGGCCACAGAGGTGGATCCGCCGAGCGCCAGGGTCGCGTAGAGGACCACGCCGAGGCCGAGGTACATGATGTAGATGTGCTTGCGGCCGATGACGTCCGACGTCGACGACCAGACGAACCGGCCGGCCATGTTGCACAGCGACAGGAAGCCGACGAACCCGGCGGCGGAGGCAGCGGCCACCGACGAGGAGTCCCCGTCGCGGAAGAAGTCCTGAATCATCGGCGCGGCCTGCTCGAGGATGCCGATGCCGGCGGTGACGTTGCAGAACAGCACGATCCACAGGCACCAGAACTGCGGTGTGCGGACGGCGTTGTGGGCCGAGACGCTCTCGGTGGTGACGAGCGCCTTCTTCTTGACGCTGCTCGGGTCGAAGCCGGCCGGACGCCAGCCGTCGGCCGGCACCCGCACGAGCCAGGCGCCGAAGAGCATGACCACGAGGTAGACGACGCCGAGGGTCAGGAAGAGCTTGCCGACGGCATCGCCCGAGGCGACGTCTCCGCCGGAGGAGTCATAGACGGACAGCAGCCGGCTGGACAGCGGGCTGGCGATCATCGCACCGCCGCCGAAGCCCATGATGGCCATGCCGGTGGCCAGACCAGGACGGTCGGGGAACCACTTGATCAGCGTCGAGACCGGCGAGATGTAGCCGATGCCCAGACCGATGCCACCGATCACGCCGTAGCCGAGATAGACGATCCACAGCTGTCCGGTGAAGATGCCGAGCGAGCCCACGAGGAACCCGGCGGACCACAGCACGGCGGCGGTCGCCATCGCCCGGCGTGGACCGCCGGTGTCCACCCACGTGCCGAAGACGGCGGCCGAGAGCCCCAGCATGACGATCGCGATGGAGAAGATGACCCCGACGGCGGTCAGGGAGCTGTCGAAGTGCTCGACGAGCGCCGACTTGTACACGCTCGTGGCGTAGGCCTGGCCGATGCACAGGTGCACGGCGAGGGCCGCTGGAGGGATCAGCCACCGGTTGAAGCCGGGGCCGGCGATCGTGCGTTCACGATCGAGGAAGGAGATTGACATGGCGGATGCCTTCGGTGAGTCCGGTGGGTGTGCGGCGGGTGATGCGCGTCTCACACCGTAAGTGTTCGCCCGGTGGGCCGCTCGACGGGGGACGACCGGCGTCCGCCCCGGCCCGTGCGGGCCACGTCACCGGGACCGCCTGACCCCGGCGGTAGGGTCGGGCCGTGAGCATGAACGCCGGTCGTATCTTCCTGTCCCGGATCGTGGGGCAGGAAGTCTTCGACCCCGCGGGCGACCAGGTCGGCAAGCTCCGCGACGTCGTCGTGGCACTGGGGTCAGGGCGCGGCCGGCCCCGCGTGCTCGGCCTCGTGGTGGAGGTGCTCGGCCGGAGACGGGTCTTCCTGCCGATCGGACGCGTCACGTCGCTCGACGCCGGGCAGATCATCACGACGGGGGTCCTCAACGTCCGCCGGTTCGAGAAGCGCCGCAGCGAGACGCTGGCGATCCACGAGCTGTTCGACCGCACCGTCACGCTGGGTCACTCCGCCTCCCGCCCGGGGTCCGCGAGCCCCGAGGAGGCCCGCCGAGGCACCGTCTACGACCTCGCGATGGAGCAGGACCCGCGCCGTGACTGGTACATCGGGTCCGTCGCCGTGCAGGAGGCGTCGAAGCGTTTCGGCCGGCGCGGGCCACGGCACGTGCTGGAGTGGGACGAGGTGACCGGGCTCTCCGGTGAGGAGACGGGTCAGGGAGCCACCCACCTGATCGCGACGATGGACGAGATGCGCCCGGCCGATCTCGCCAACGCCATCCTCGACCTGCCCGTGAAGCGCCGCGCCGAGGTGGTCGGCGAGCTGCGCGACGAGCGCCTGGCCGATGTCCTGGAGGAGCTGCCCGACACCGTGCAGGTGGAGGTGCTGGGGGTCCTCGACCCCGAGCGCGCCGCCGACGTCCTGGAGGAGATGGACCCCGACGACGCCGCCGATCTGTTGGGCGAGCTGCCACCGGCCACGTCGGAGCAGCTGTTGACCCTCATGGAGCCTGACGACGCCGAGGACGTCCGTCGGCTGCTCACCTACGAGGACCGCACCGCCGGAGGCATGATGACCACGGATCCGGTGATCCTGCCGGCCGACGCCACGGTCGCCGAGGCGCTCGCACGCATCCGTGACCAGGAGCTGCCGCCGGCTCTCGCCTCGATGGTCTACGTGTGTCGTCCGCCCGTCGAGACCCCCACGGGCCGATTCCTCGGCATCGTGCACTTCCAGGCGTTGCTCCGTGAGCCACCGTCGACCCAGGTGGGGCAGCTCGCGCTCAACGACATCGACTGGCCGCGCCCGGAGACCACGCTCGAGCAGGTGGCGAACCTGCTGGCCTCCTACGACATGGTGGCGCTGCCCGTCGTGGACGAGAACGCCCACCTCGTGGGTGTCGTGACGATCGACGACGTGCTCGACCACCTCCTCCCGGAGGGCTGGCGCGAGCGTGAGGCCGAACCGGCGGAGGTGAGCCATGCCTGAGGACAAGCGCCGCGACCGTGGCAGCGAGCGGCAGGAACGCAACCGGCTGGACCAGCCGCGCGATCCACGCCGAGCGCTGCGCCCCGCGCGCCGCGGGTACGACTCCGACACGTTCGGCCGGTTCGCCGAGGGCTTCGCCCGGTACATGGGCACGGCCCGCTTCCTGGCGTGGATGACGGCGTTCATCGTGATCTGGGTCGTCTGGAACGTTCCGTACGGACCCGACCGGCCGCGCTGGGACGAGTACCCGTTCATCTTCCTGACCCTCATGCTGTCGTTGCAGGCCTCCTACGCCGCGCCCCTCATCCTGCTCGCCCAGAATCGCCAGGAGGCACGCGACCGCGTGCAGCAGGAGCAGGATCGTCAGGCCGACGCACAGTCGCACGCCGACATGGAGTTCCTCGCCCGCGAGGTCGCGAGTCTGCGACTCGGCCTCGGCGAGGTGGCCACGCGCGACTTCATCCGCTCCGAGCTGCGCGACCTCACCGACGAGCTGCGCTCGGAGGACGACGAGGACGCCGACGAGGCGTAGTCAGGTCTCGCTGTCCTGGTCGTCGCCGCGGCGACGCACCAGTCCCATGCCAGGAAGCTTCGCGATCATCGCGTTCAGGTCGCGGGTGACGTCGAGCAGCTCGTGGATGTCCGGCGCGACGGAGCCGAGGCTCTCCAGGATCGGCAGGATGTCCTCGTTCAGCGCCTCCGCGAGGTGGGGCAGTCGGTCCACGAGACCCACGAGGGCCTGAACCTCCTGCGGGGACGTCGTGTCCGCCAGCGTGCGCAAGGTCGGTTCGAGCCGCTCCAACGATGGCGCCAGGGTGGTGAGAAGCCGCTCGCCACGATCGATCGTCGGCTCGACGCTCGCGATCGTGCCGGCGGTGCGCACGATGAGCGCGTTGGCCTCCGTCACCACGCCATCGGTGCGCTCCACCACGGCCTGGGCGTCCTGGCGGGTGGCCTCGATCCGCGTGACGAGGGCGTCGACGCGGCCCATCAGGTCCTCGGCGGCGGACAGCAGGCCCGTCGTTCGCGGCACCAGCGACGCGATCAGGCCGACCGCCTGGGCCCCTTGGCCGACGAGCTCACGCGGATCGGGCAGGGAGGGTCGCATCGCGCCACCGTAGCCCGACCCACGGACCCATGCACCGGCTGAGGCGAGGCTCAGCGGCCGGGCCGATCCCGTCCCCGTACGATGGAGACATGGCAACGATCACCGAGGACACCGTCCGCGAGGCGTTGGGGAACGTCAACGATCCCGAGATCAAGCGTCCCATCACCGAGCTCGGCATGGTCGACACGATCACGATCGACGACACGTCGATCGTCGTGCGCCTGCTGCTGACCGTGGCCGGCTGCCCCCTCAAGGACACCCTCGACCGTGACGTCAAGGCCGCCGTGGCCGAGGTGGCCCCGGATCATCTGACGTCCGTCGACATGGGCGTCATGACCGACGAGCAGCGCAAGGGCATGCAGGAGATGCTCCGCGGCGGCCGCACCGAGCGGGAGATCCCGTTCGCCCAGGCCGGTTCCCTCACCAAGGTCTACGCGATCGCCTCCGGCAAGGGTGGCGTCGGCAAGTCCTCGGTCACCGTCAACCTCGCCGTGGCGATGGCCCGCCGCGGACTGAAGGTCGGCATCGTCGACGCCGACATCTACGGCCACTCCATCCCCGACATGATGGGTGTCGGCGACGCCCGCCCCACCCAGGTCGAGGACATGATCATGCCGGTGCCGGCTCCGATGGAGGACCCGTCGGTCCCCGAGCAGGACCGCACCGCCCCGGACGTCAAGGTGATGAGCATCGGCATGCTCAAGCCCAAGAAGGACCAGGTCGTCGCCTGGCGGGGGCCGATGCTGGACCGTGCCTTGGTGCAGATGCTGTCCGACGTCTTCTGGGGCGACCTCGACGCCCTCCTGCTCGACCTCCCGCCCGGCACTGGCGACATGGCGATCAGCCTCGGACAGCACCTCGCCAACGCCGAGGTCGTGGTCGTCACCACGCCGCAGCAAGCCGCCGCCCAGGTGGCCGAGCGCGCCGGCACGATGGCCTCGATGATGCACCAGCGCGTCGCCGGAGTCGTCGAGAACATGTCCTACCTGCAGACGCCGTCGGGCGAGCGCCTGGAGATCTTCGGCTCCGGCGGAGGTGCCCAGGTGGCGGAGGCACTCAGCCAGCGCTTCGGCTACGACGTCCCGTTGCTCGGCCAGGTACCTCTGGAGGAGCGGATGCGCGAGGGCGGCGACGACGGCCGCGCCATCGTCGCCGCCGACCCCGATGCCGAGTCCGCCAAGGTGCTCCAGCAGGTGGCCGACCAGCTGTCCGGCCGCTCCCGGGGACTCGCCGGCATGCAGCTGGGACTGGCCCCGGCCGGTCGACTCTAGGCAGCCGCCGTGCTCGGCATGGGCTGGGCGGAGATCGCGGTCATCGCGATCGTCGGGCTCCTCGTCTTCGGCCCGGACAAGCTTCCTGGCATGGCGAAGCAGGCTGGGCAGTTCGTCCGCACCGTCCGACAGATGGCGGACAACGCCAAGAACGACCTCGGGCGAGAGCTCGGCCAGGACTTCTCCGAGATGGACCTGCGCGACCTCGACCCGCGTGAGGTCGTGCGCCGCAACCTGCTGGACGCTCCTCGCGAGACCACTCCGGCAGCGTCCCCCCGTGCCGATCGCATCCTGCGCCCCGGGGAGCGCCCTCCGTTCGACGCCGAGGCCACCTGACCTCGACGCCTAACGGAGCGCGTCGTCTCCCCGGGCTCAGGGGGTCCGCGGTGGCCGCGTGACGTTGCAGATGGCACTGCGCAGGTTCACCGAGATCGGGATCCCGATGATCTCCACCCGCACCCGCAGCGCCGTGTCCGGCACACAGCGCACAATGCCCGTGCCGCTGCGACCACGCAGCCCGGTCGGCACGCCGAGCACCTCGGTGGTCTCCAGCTCCGTGACCGCGTCCACTGCGGAGAACCCGTCACCGGGAGTGAACGTCAGCTCGGCGTCGCCGAGGTTGGAGAGCACCCGTCCGCCACGCAGTGGGTACTCACACCCGGCGAACCCGCAGTCCTCGTCGAACGACGTCGTGTTGAGGTAGAGCGGTCCACCGTCGTCGCCGATGCTGCCCGTGAGGTCCAGTCGTCGCAGCCGCAGGTCCTCCACCGTGAGGTCACCGCTCGGGTCGCTGAGATTGAGGGTCGTGTACTCACTCGTCTCGAACTTGATCGATCCGAGCGTCGGATCGACGACGCCGGCGTCCGGGAGGCAGCCCGCGTCGTCGGCCATGCAGATGTCGAGCGCCGCGGGCAACGGCCCGGCGATGGATCCCTGCAAGCCACCCAACCCGAAGGTCAGGCTCTCGGTGGCCTCCGAGGCGCGGTAGGACAACGACGTCGCCCCGGTCGCGTCGTCGGCCAGTGAGATCCGCGTGTCCGGGACCAGGCGGTCGAGCGTCGCCGTGATGGTCTCCGCAGGGGTCGCCCCGACCACCTCCACGGCGAAGACGTTCCGCGCCACCGTGTCCAGCAGCAGCTCCGGCGACTCGTCGATCACCGCCTCGATCCGTCGCAGACCCTCGATCCGGGCGGCGATGGCCGTCGAGCCGCCCGTCTGGTCGAGCACCAGGCCGTCCCGACCCTCGGGCAGTGAGAGCGGGTTGCCCGAGTGCGCCTCCAGCTCCAGCAGGCCGACCGGCTGCTCCTCGGTGTCGAGGACGACTCCGTCGTCATCGGCCCGGACGATCAACCTCCGCGGCAGGTCCCGCAGCCGGACGGCCACCTGCTGCGCGCCCTGGAACAGTCCTCCGGGAGCCGACGACTCGGCCTGCAGGTCCAGCGCGGCGATCTCCTGCGAGCCCTCGACCGTCACCCCGCCGGAGGTGTCCACGGCGAGGGCCACCTCGCGTGGCGCGTCCTCGACGCTGCCACTCACGGTCAGGTCCTCGAGCTCGGCCAGGAGACGGAGCGGGCCGGCCTGCTTGACGAGTCGGACCGAGAGGTCCTCCCCGAGCCCGAGGGACATCTCCTCGAACTGTGGAAGGCGCGCCGCCACCGAGCTGGTCGCGCCGTCCTGCAGGAGGCGCAGGTAGGCGTCGTCGTCGAGCCCGGCGATGCCCCGCCCGGTGGCGTACCCCGCCTCGAACACCCCGATGGGTGCACTCGCGTCGAGGCTGCCGGTACCGTCGGACGCGAGCGAGAAGTCGACGCTGTCCGGGACGTCGGTGAGGGCGAGCCGCACCTGCGTGGCGGTCCGGCCGTCCACGAGCTGGCGGCCGTCGAGGACCACCTCGTCCATGCCATCGGCACTCGAGATCGTCGCGGAGACGCCGTCGGACCCGTCGCCGGAGACGACCACCCCTGCGGTGCCCTCGACCGCGTCGAGACTGACGTCGGCGAGGGTGACTGCGGACGTCCCGGAGTCGTCGGCGAAGGAGACGTCCACCTGGGTGGCGACGTCGGTCTCGAGCTGTGCAGCGACGTCCTGTGACCCACCGTCGAGGGACACACCGACGCGGGCCGCCCGTGGTGCGGTGTCGAAGGAGATGCCGAAGCGCTGCTCCCTCGGTGCCAGGTCACCGGTGGGCTCTGCGCCGTCGGGGACGAGGGCGCCGGAGACGGTCAGCGGGTGCTCGCTGCGCGAGGCGAGCTCGACCGCCACTTCTCCGTCGCCAGGAACCAGGTCGGCCATGAAGCCTTCCGGGGCCTCACTGTCACGGGCGTCGTAACCGAAGCGGAGCTGGTCCTCCCCGCCGGGAACGTCGACCAACGCCTGCAAGCTGAGTGGCAGCTCCTCGGGCGCGCCGGGCAGCCTGGCGATCTCCAGCCGGGGCACGACCACCGTCGGGTCGGCGCTCGTGTCGACGTCGAGACGCAGCGGTCCGTCGACCCCGCCGGTCTGCAGCGAGGTGAACCCGCTCGCCAGGGTGAGGTTGGCGAGGACGTCCGGTCGGCCGTCACCCGTGACGTCGAGGGGCTGTGGGATGCCGATGGTGGCACGGAACTCCCGTGCCTGACTGTCGCCGTCCTCCTGCACCACGGCCCGCCAACGGAACCGGGTGACGTCCACCAGCGCGTCGAGCTCCGGACCGAGCTCGATGTTCTGCAGCAGGTCGTCGACGACGACGTCGCTGTCATCGGCGAGGGTCACGAGCCCGTCGGTGACCGTGGCCAGTGCGAGGTCCAGCACCGCGGCGAGCTCGGCGACGTCCCAGACCGATCCCGTGCGCACGGGCAGCCCGAGGGCTGCCCCGAGGGCGTCGAGCGGGTCGAGGACGAGCGAGGTGATCGGAGACGTCGCCGCGAGGTCGTCGACGCCGGAGGTGATCGGCGCCAGGAGGGACCCGAGAAGGCTGTTCAACCCTCGCATCACGCCGCCCAGCACATCGTGCTCCACCCGGGCCGGTTCCGCCGCCGCGTCCCCCACGTAGAAGGTGACGGCGTCGCTCGCGCCGGCGTAGACCTCATCCCCACCGAAACGGGCCTCGACCGGCACCGTCCGACTGCCACCGCGCACCACGACCTCGCGCTCGGCCAGACCGTCACGACCGGTCTCGGCCTCCGATCGGCTGTCACCGAAGGTCAGCTCCAGGCTGCGTGCCGCGACTGGGTCGCCGGCGCGGTCGCTGCCGGGGGTCGCGTCCACCAGCCGGCCGGCCAGCGGTGCCACCGTTCCGGGCTGTGCACGCGTCGCACCGGTGTACGTGAGGGTCGTGGACCGGCGCTCCAGGCGGACGACGGCCCGGCCGCTGAGGCCGCGCAGCATGGCGTCCGAGGCGGCGGTGGCCTCGATCTCCAGGGACCCGACGGGCAGGTCGGGCAGGTCCAGCGTGACGCTGCCACGGCCGTCCGCGCCGGTGGTCACGGTCCGCTCCCCCACCCCGGGCACCTCGAGCGTGACCTCACGGCCCCCCGCTGGGACGCCCGAGACACCCGTGCCCTCGACCGACGTGGTGACGGTGACAGGCAGCTTCTCACCGGTGACGACGGTCGTGGGCACCTGCACGCTGACCGCGGCACGGTTGTCGAGGGTGACGGTGTGATCGCTGAGTCGCGTCTCAGCCTGAGTGGTGCACCCCAGGTTCGCGAAGCCGGACCGCACGCTGTCCCGGGCGAAGCTCTGGATGCGGTACGTGCCGTTGGGACGACCGATGCTGTCCCACGTCGTCGCGTAGGAGCCCGAGCTGTTCCGCGACGCGGTGTGCACGACCGTTCCAGTGGAGTCGCGTACCTCCAGGCGTGCACTGCTGTTGTCACGGGCGAGGCAGGTGTTCGACGCACCCCGGGCCTCGGCGATCTGTACCGCCCCGGACACGATGGATCCGGCGACGGGAGCGGTGACCGCAGCACTGGCCGGTGCGGCTGCGCCGAGCATGCCGAGGACGAGGGCGAGAGGGGACAGCGCGGCTGCCGTCCTCACGAGGGGACGAGGACGGACGGGGCGAGGCACAGGACGGCTCCGGGGGAAGACGACGGGTCACCGTGACAACCGTCACGACCTCTGCCGCGTTACGGGCCATCTTCGAGTGGCCCGTCCGGACCTTGTCACCGGTCCGCTCCGTCTGGTAGGACGGCTCACTCAGGGGCTGACCCAGCCGGTCATGCGATCGAGTCCGTCGCCCATGCGGGCCGCCGCGCCCCGCGGCTCGCGCGGCTCCGGCAGGTCGGCGATGGCATCGCCCAGACGACGGGTTCCCGCGTCGGTGACGGCGACGAAGACGATGCCGTCGGAGTCCCACGTCGCGATCGTGGGGTCGCCCTCCTTCAGCCACACCCGCCGATCACCGAGCCTGGTGTGCTCGAAGCCCGACACCGCTGCGTCGTCGAGGGTCCCCGCCCGCTCGAAGATCCTCAGCCGGTGCTCACCGTCGGTGTAGGTCAGGGAGACCGTGTCGCCGGCCTCGCCGTGCCATCGACCGTCGACCCGCGTGAAGTCGCCCGCGAGCTCGGGATGACAGGGCCATCCCTGCGCGTCGAGCTCGTCGAGCGCCGCGATGGTCATCGTGTCCGTCGCGGACGTGTGTCCGACGAGGAAGTCCGAGACGTAGTCGCCGAAGATCGGCTGGACGGGGTCGGCAGCACGCTCCTCGTGCGCGCCCGCGGCGAACGCCAGGGCGACGACCAGGAGCGACGCCCCCACCAGTGCCGCTCCCACGCACAGCGCCGGCGAACGACGCAGCCGGTGTCGGAGGGTCTCGGGGGCGGCGGCCTCTGCCGGCACCGAGCTGAGCGCAGCGAGCAGCGTGGCCGGGGGCCCAGGGACGGTCCCGGTCTGCATCCGGGTCTTCAGCAGCCGCTGCTGGGCGACGGCGTCCCGGCACCGGACGCACGCCTGGAGGTGCAGCCGCGCCTGCTCCGTGGCCTCGGGCGACAGCTGCCCGTCCACGAACGCCGCGACGTCACGCTCCAGATGGGTCATCAGGTGGTGACTGGTCCGAGGAAGCGACTGCGCCCGACGGTGGGCGCACGGTGGGACAGCGCGGCGCGCAGCTGGGTGCGACCCCGGTGGATGCGCGAGCGCACGGTGCCGATCTTGACGCCGAGCACCTCCGAGATCTCCTCGTACGACAACCCCTCGACGTCGCACAGCACGACGGCGACCCGGAACTCCTCCGGCAGCCCGGCGAGCGCGGTCTCGATGTCGGAGTCGAACTCGGCGTCGTGGAAGGCCGTGTGCGGTCCTGCCTCACGGCTGGGCAGGCGCTCCTCGGCGCCGTCGGTGAACCCGTCCATCCGGATCTTGGCGCCACGACGGACGCGGTCGAGGAACAGGTTGGTGGTGATGCGGTGCAGCCAACCGTTGAAGTTGCCCGGCGAGTAGGTGTCGAGCGAGCGGAAGACCCGCACGAAGACGTCCTGGGTCAGGTCCTCCGCGTCGTGCCGGTTGCCGGTGAGTCGGTAGGCGAGGCGGTAGACGCGGGCGGAGTGCTGCGTCACGATGTCGTTCCACTCCGGCGGCGCGAGCTCGTGCGACGGCGCCGTCGTGACGTCGCTCGACTTCGCGGTCACGGCCTCGTCCCTTCGCTGCGTCGGTGTCGTCACGTTCGTCGTCCCCGTGGGCGCCTTCATGATCTGAATCGTCGACGCCCTGCCTGAGAGAACGCCCAGAGGACGCTGACGGTTCCCTCCCATTGTCGCCGATCCCGCGGCAGACCGCCGCCGCAGGAAGCGGCCCGCCGTGCCGCGTCGATCCCGCACGCGGGGCCCCGCGCTCACTATGCTGTGATCGACCACCGCAGAACGAGCCGGACATCAGCAACCCAGCCAGCCTCCAGCTCGCCGAGGACGTCCTCGGCGAGGACGAGCACCTCGCCGATGCCCGGCAGCGCGCCGAGACCGTCGGTGTCTCGCCGATCGGCTCCGGTGGAGGAGCCGCGCTGCACTTCCTCGCCTCCGTCCTGGACGCGAAGGCCGTCGTCGAGATCGGTACCGGCACCGGTGTCTCGGGACTATGGCTCCTGCGCGGGATGGCAGCAGACGGGATCCTGACGTCCGTCGACCTCGAGGCCGAGAACCAGCGCCATGCACGGCAGGTCTTCTCCGCCGCCGGGGTCCCACCCCAGCGATTCCGCCTCATCGCCGGCTCGGCGCTGGACGTCCTGCCCCGCCTCAACGACGACACCTACGACATCGTCCTCATCGACGCCGACAAGGTGGAGTACGTCGAGTACCTCGAGCAGGCGCTCCGGCTCATCCGCCCGGGCGGCGTCATCGTGGTGGACAACGCGCTGTGGCACGACCGCGTGGCCGACCCGAGTCACCGTGATCCGCAGACCGTGGCCATCCGCGACATGCTCGACCAGGTGGCCGCCGACGAGCGCCTCGTCCCCGTGCTGCTCCCGGTCGGCGACGGCCTGCTGGCCGCCATGCGCCGCTGACTCAGCTCTCGAACCGCGAAGCCGAGCGGAAGCCTGCCGGCCCGCGCACGACGGCCACGACCTCGTGCGGCTCGACGAGCAGAGGCGGGCTGCCGATGATCCTCGTGCCCGCCGTCTCCTGCATCGAGGTCTCGAAATCCTTCTGGAACAGGGCGCGCGCCTCGTCGCTCACGAAGACGTAGCTCCCCTCGAACCACTCGCCGTCACGGGCCCGCCACGCCTTGTACCTGAGCCCATCCAGCCCGGCGAAGCGCGCGAACGACGTCTCCTCGACGTAGGAACGCAGCGACTCCAGCGTCCCGTCCGGCGCGCCCTGGAGCGACCACCGGATGGTCAGTCCGAACATCCGGAACGTTTCAGACGGCCTTGAGGGCGTCGCCGAGCGTCTCGGCTTCCTCGTTGTTCAGCTCCACCACGAGCCGCCCGCCGCCCTCGAGCGGCACCCGCATGACGATGCAGCGCCCTTCCTTGGTGACCTCCATCGGTCCGTCACCAGTGCGAGGCTTCTGGGCCACCTTGGGTTCCCCTCTCGTCCTCGCGCGCCCACTCGGGCGCGCGCACACCATTATCTCCTATCCCCGCGGCATCCATCACGGGGACCTCCCAACTGGTTCTCAGGCGTACCGGCGGGACTCATCACCGTGCTGCCAGGCGAGCAGCTCGGTGCGCGTCTCGACCTCGGCCGCCCGACTGGACGCGAGCT
>JBQGDU010000611.1:0-2182 GCA_052039245.1 Aeromicrobium sp.
GTGCGGGTCCGCCTGTCGGAGAACGACGACCAGCCGGACGCGGTCTCGATCGAGGGAGGCGCCGCCTGAGGCACTTGCTGAGCGCGGGCGACCTGTCCAGGGACGAGGCGGTCCGCATCCTCGACACCGCCGAGGAGCTCCTCGGCGTCGCGCAGCGCCCCATCAAGAAGCTCCCGACGCTGCGCGGCCGCACCGTGGTGAACCTGTTCTTCGAGGACTCCACCCGGACACGGATCAGCTTCGAGGCCGCGGCCAAGCGGCTCTCCGCCGACGTCATCAACTTCTCCGCCAAGGGCTCCAGCGCCTCCAAGGGCGAGGGCCTGAAGGACACCGCCCTCACCCTGCAGGCCATGGGCGCCGACGCCGTCGTCATCCGACACGGCGCCTCCGGCGCGCCGCACCGGCTCGCCCACGCGGAGTGGTCCAGGGGTGCGGTCGTCAACGCCGGTGACGGCACCCACGAGCACCCCACCCAGGCCCTGCTGGACGCCTTCACGATGCGTCGGCACCTCGTCGGCGAGGCGGCGGACCCCGCTGGGGGTCCCGGCCCCTCGGCGGCGACGAGCACCGACCTGGCGGGCAAGAACGTCACGATCGTCGGCGACGTCCTGCACAGCCGCGTGGCCCGTTCCAACGCCCTGCTGCTGCACACCCTCGGTGCCCACGTGACGCTCGTGGCGCCGCCCACGCTGCTCCCGGTGGGGGTGGACTCGTGGCCCGTCGAGACGTCCTACGACCTCGACGCCGCCGTCGAGAAGTCCGACGCCCTCATGATGCTGCGCGTGCAGGGCGAGCGGATGAACGCCGCGTACTTCCCGAGCGCACGGGAGTACAGCCGTCGCTACGGGCTCGACGTCGCGCGGATGAACCGGCTGCCCGAGCACGCGATCGTCATGCACCCCGGACCGATGAACCGCGGCATGGAGATCACTGCCGACGTCGCGGACTCCGGTCGCTCGGTGATCGTCGAGCAGGTCACCAACGGCGTCGCCGTCCGGATGGCCGTCCTCTACCTCCTGCTCGGCGGAGCAGGCACCAGCACGAGCACAGAAGGAAGTGCATGAGCACCACGTACGTCATCCGACAGGCCAGGCTCCTCGGTGACGAGGTCGTCGACCTCGTGCTGAACGAGGGACGGATCACCGAGATCGGTGCCGGTCTCACGGCTCCTGACGGGGCCGTGGAAGTGGCAGCCGCCGGACTCGTGGCGCTGCCGGGTCTCGTCGACCTGCACACCCACGTCCGCGAGCCCGGCCGCGAGGACGCCGAGACCGTGCTCACCGGCTCGCAGGCGGCGGCCCGGGGCGGGTTCACCTGCGTGCACGCGATGGCCAACACGAGCCCTGTCGCGGACACCGCCGGCGTCGTCGAGCAGGTGTACCGCCTCGGGCGTGCGGGTGGGTACTGCGACGTGCAGCCGGTCGGCGCCGTGACCGTCGGCCTCGCGGGAGAGCGGCTGGCCGAGATCGGCGCGATGGCCGAGTCCGCCGCGGGCGTCCGGGTCTTCTCCGACGACGGCATCTGCGTCTCCGACGCCGTCCTGATGCGCCGTGCGCTGGAGTACGTCAAGGCGTTCGACGGCGTGGTGGCCCAGCACGCCCAGGAGCCTCGTCTCACCGAGGGCGCCCAGATGAACGAGGGGGCCCTGTCAGGAGAGCTCGGTCTGGTCGGGTGGCCCGCCGTCGCGGAGGAGGCGATCATCGCCCGCGACGTGCTGCTGGCCGAGCACGTCGGCTCCCGGTTGCACGTGTGTCACCTGTCCACGCGCGGCTCGGTGGAGATCATCCGCTGGGCCAAGAGCCGCGGCATCGACGTCACGGCCGAGGTCACCCCCCACCACCTGCTGCTCACCGACGAGCTCGCGCGCTCCTACGACCCCATCTACAAGGTGAACCCGCCGCTGCGCTCCGACGACGACGTCGCTGCCGTGCGCGAGGGTCTGGCCGACGGCACGATCGACATCGTCGCCACCGACCACGCCCCGCACCCCATGGAGGACAAGGAGTGCGAGTGGGCGGCGGCCGCGTTCGGCATGGTCGGACTGGAGACCGCGCTGTCGGTCGTGCAGCAGACCATGGTGGACACCGGCGCCCTCACCTGGGCGCAGGTGGCCGAGGTGCTGTCCGCCCGTCCGGCGCGCATCGGTCGAGCCGCCGACCAGGGGAGACCTCTCGCCGCCGGA
>JBQGDU010000612.1:0-10306 GCA_052039245.1 Aeromicrobium sp.
GCAGGAGGCCCAGGCCGACGGTCAGCCGCCCGCCTGATCACCGGAGGGCGTCGAGCACGCCCGCGGTGAACGAGTCGAAGGTGACGCGGTCCGGTGTGGCGGGTCGGCGACCCAGCCGCACCGCGACCACCTTCTCCGACGGGACGACCGCGACGTACTGGTTGCCGTAGCCGAAGGCCCAGAAGGCGTCGGCGGGAACCTTCGGCGCCAGCCGTCCCTCGCGCGGCGGCGGGTCGCGGTCGAACCCGGCAGCGCGATGGACTTCCTGCAGGCGTCCTTCGTGGTTGGTCCAGAAGAGCAGCCCGTAGGCGGCGTTGAGCTCGGAGGAGGCGTCCGTGGCCTCGGCCAGCACGTCGGCGGGCAGGACCTGGTCCTCGCCCCACCGACCCTCGCGCTGCAGCAGCAGTCCGAACCGGGCGAGGTCCCGGCAGGTGGACTCGACGCCCGAGAAGGTCGGGGTGCGGCCCGACGGGTCGCTCGGCCACCGGGTGCTCGTCATGCCGAGTGGCCCGAACAACCGGTCGGCGGCCAGCTCTGCCGGCGACTCCCCCGTCGCGGCCTCCAGCACGGCGGACAGCACCTGGACGGCGGAGTTGTTGTACTCCCAGTGCTCGCCCGGTGGATGGTCCTGACCGAGGCCGACCGCGAATGCCGTCTTGTCCGCGGCGCGGCGGACCATCTGGCCGTAGTCCAGGTCGTACGTCCACTCCCGACCCGAGACGTTCGCCATCACGTCACGCACCGTGACGTCACGCGACGGTGTCCCCCGCCAGGCCGGCACGTGCCTCGCCACGGGATCGTCGAGGGCGAGGTCGCCGTCCTCCGCGGCGATCAGCACCAGGACCGCCGTGATCGACTTGGTGATCGAGTACACCGGCACCGGCGCCTCTCCACCCCAGGTGCGGTCCTCGACCAGCTCACCGTCTCGCACCACGGCCACGCAGGAAGTTGCGTCGGCGGCGAGCTCGGTCTCGAGGGAGCCGAAGTCTCCGTCCTCGCGCAGCGTCCACTGCTCACCCGGAACCGCGTCCGGCATCGGCGACGGGGACGCGTCGAGGGTCGGGAGCGTCGCCGTCGGGGCCGTCGGCTCGTCGTCCTCGGGCGCTGAGCAGGCGAGCAGGACCGCCGTCGCGGCGAGACCCAGCACCATCCTGCGCACGGCTCCACTGTGGCAGAGACCCGCGTCGCGGGCTCCCGGACGCCGAAGGCATGCTGGGAGTCCCCGTCACCATCGTCCGAGGAGCGCCCGTGATCTTCATCGTCGTCAAGTTCGCCGTCAAGCCTGAGTGGGCCGACCGCTGGCTCGATCTCGTGGGTCCGTTCACCGAGGCCACACGCGCCGAGCCCGGCAACCGCTGGTTCGACTGGTCCCGCAGCGTGGAGGACCCGAACGAGTTCGTGCTGCTGGAGGCGTTCGACGAGGACGCTGCCGCAGCCCACGTCAACAGCGACCACTTCAAGCAGGCGATGACGGACATGCCACCGGCACTGCAGTCCACACCGCAGATCATCAGCGAGAGCATCGCGGCGGACGGCTGGTCGGAGATGGGCGAGCTCTCCGTCGGCTGACCCTGGTCCGTTCGAGCAGGCATCGAGCGGGGCCTGCCGAACTCGAGTCGGCAGGCTCCGGACCGTGACGGACCCGATTTCCGGTCGCACGCCGGACGCGGGACAATGGTCGGATGCCCACCCCGACCGAGCTGCGCCTGCTGCTGCGCCATCCGGTTGACTTCGAGGTGGGCGAGCACCCGGAGGAGTCGCGGTTCGTGTTCTCCACGCCCGACGGCGAGGAACGAGCACGCGCGAGCGACGCCGTCGGGCCACTGAGCCAGGGCATCCGCACCATGACCGCGGACCCCACGGTCCGCGCGTGGGCCACGCCCGCCATCCTCGCCCTGCGGCTCATGGCCAAGGGCGAGCTGAGCGAGCCGGGCGCGACAGAGCGTTCTCAGCTGCAGGACGCGTCCCGGGCCGTCGACTCCGACCCCGCTGCTGCACGCGCCAAGGTCGAGGGCTTCCTCGCCGCCCTCGCGCAGGAGGCCCCGTCGGTCGCCAGCACGCCGCAGCGCGCGCCGGAAAGGGGACGTGGTTCCTTCGCCGACGGCGGACAGGCGCCGCCCGTTGTCCCACGGGAACGGCCGCGGAACCGGAGCTTCTCCGGGCTGCTGGACGTGCGCTTCCTCGACGTCACGAGCGAGGACTCCCCCGCCCCGGACGGGCCGGTGGCCGAGGTCGGGTTCGACGTGAAGCCCCTGGACTCCGGATGGGCGGCCGCGGACGCTCGGCACCTGTGGCGTCGCGAGGACCACCACTTCGGAGCCGGCTCCCGCGAGGCCGTTCGTCTGCTCATCGGGCGCGTCGGCGGGGTGTGGGGACCGGCACTTCGCCTGACTGCAGCGCTGGAGCGCGACGCTCCGCTCCTCGTCACCGCGGCCGAGCTGGCCGAGCTCGGCTCGTCACGCGTCGTCGCGATGCTCCAGGCCGAACGTGTGGAGGTGCGGTGGCCCGGCGAGCTCGTGCGCGAGCTGGAGACCCACGCCACCGTGGGCCCGGGGGACGCACCGACGCCCGACGCCGGTCAGGGGCGCCCTCGCGTCTTCAGCGGGGACCAGCTCTTCCGGTTCGACTGGCAGCTGGCCGTCGGCGGCGACACCCTCACCCAGGCGGAGGTCGACGAGCTCGCCGCCTCCCAGCACGGGCTCCTCCGGTTGCGCGAGCAGTGGGTCTTCGTCGATCCCACGCGACTGAGGCGGGTCCTCGACGAGCGCACGCGGGAGGTCAGCGCCGTCGAGGCCCTGCGAGCCGCCGCGTCCGGCACGTTGGAGGTCGACGGGATCACCACGGAGGTCGAGACCACAGGATGGCTCGACGACCTGCGCCGACGTCTCGCCGAACGAGGTGCCCGCGAGCCGGTCGAGCAGCCGGGATCGCTCGACGGGTCCCTGCGCGACTACCAGGTACAGGGGTTGCGCTGGATGGTCCAGCTCGTGGAGCTCGGCCTCGGCGGGATCCTGGCCGACGACATGGGTCTGGGCAAGACCGTCATGCTCATCGCCCTCCATCTGCACCGGCGGGCCGAGGCCGCCGCACGAGGCGAGGGCGAGGCTCCGACGCTGGTGGTCTGCCCCGCCTCCGTGGTGGGCAACTGGGAGCGCGAGGTCAGGCGGTTCGCGCCCGGTGTCCCGGTGCGGCGCCACCACGGCGTCGGGCGAACGCTGGAGGGCGTCGAGGACGGCTTCGTCATCACCACGTACGCCACGATGCGCCGCGACGCCGAGCTCCTCCGTGAGCATCCCGGCGGCTGGGCCCTCGTCGTCGCGGACGAGGCGCAGAACGTCAAGAACGCGCGCTCCGGCGTCGCGCGCGCGCTCCGCACCATCCCCTCCCAGGTGCGTCTCGCGCTCACGGGAACCCCGGTGGAGAACAACCTCGCGGAGCTGTGGGCCCTGTTGGACTGGACCACGCCCGGACTGCTCGGCGGCCACGAGGAGTTCCGGTCGCGGTGGTCGCGACGTATCGAGTCCGGCGACGCCGATCGGGCCGCTCGTCTCTCGGGACTGATCGCGCCGTTCGTCCTGCGACGACGCAAGAGCGACCCCGGCATCGCACCCGAGCTGCCGCCGAAGACGGAGACCGACTACCGGGTCAACCTGACCCGTGAGCAGGTCGGGCTCTACGAGGCAGTGGTCCGCGAGACGATGGCCCAGGTGGGCGAGGCGTCCGGGATGGCGCGCCGTGGCCTCGTCGTCAAGCTGCTGACGCAGCTCAAGCAGATCTGCAACCACCCGGCACAATTCCTGCGCCAGCCGAACGCCCCGCTGGCAGGACGATCCGGCAAGCTCGCGGTGCTGGACGAGCTGCTCGACGACATCGTCCCGAGCGGCAGCGCAGCCCTCGTGTTCACCCAGTACGCACAGATGGGCCATCTGCTCGAGCGTCACCTGAAGGAGCAGGGCGTCGACACACAGTTCCTGCACGGGGGCACGCCGGTGCGCACCCGCGAGCAGATGGTCCGCCGCTTCCAGTCCGGTCACGTGCCGGTCTTCCTGCTGTCGCTGCGCGCGGCCGGCACGGGTCTCAACCTCACCCGCGCCGACCACGTCATCCACTTCGACCGTTGGTGGAACCCGGCCGTCGAGGACCAGGCGACGGACCGGGCGCACCGCATCGGTCAGACGCACTCGGTCCAGGTGCACCGGTTGATCAGCGAGGGCACCATCGAGGAGTCGGTCGCGGAGCTGATCGCGAGCAAGCGCACCCTCGCCGACGCCGTGGTCAACGCCGGGGAGGGCGCGCTCACCGAGCTCACCGACCGTGAGCTGGCCGATCTGGTGCGGCTGCGCCGCTGACGATCGGGCCGAGCGTCAGCGCGACTCGGGGCCCGTGGAGTACACGACCTCGTCGTCAGGCACCTCGACGTGCGTGTCCGGATGCGCCGGCCACGAACCGTTCGAGTCCGCCGATCGGTCTGCCGCGTGTGCGCCGGGAGGGCTCGGGGCCCGGTCGCTCACGCGCTCCGTGGCCTCGCGCGCCACGTTCTGTGCCTTCTCCGCGGCGTCTCGCACGCGCGGATCCTCGGCCACCGTGGTGGCCAGGTCGCGGATCTGGTCGTAGCGCTGACGCCCTGCGCGAGCGCCGACCACGTAGCCGATGCCGAAGACGACGAACAGCTTGATGAGCTTCATGTGACCTCCCGAGTCGGTGTGTGCCTCCACTCTGCCGCGCCGGTGGTGAGCCGGCTCAGCCCTCCGCGGTGGTGATCTCGTCCGGGGCGTGCGGCAGCGTCACGGAGTCCGTGACCTCCCCCAGAGCCAGGTCGACCACGTGCACCGTCTTCTCGACCGGGTCGGTGACGTAGGCGATGTCGCCGTCCACCTCGAGCGACGGGCGGCTGCGCTGCCAGTCGAGCGGCTCCTTCCACTCATCGAGCACCTCGATTGCGTCGATCTTCTCGCCGGACTCCTCGTCGATCACGTGGAGCGCGCCGTCAGTGCCCAGCACGAGCGCCTCACCCTCCGGACCGCGGCCCAGGGAGCGGAAGGTGTAGCTCGTGCCGAGATCGACCAGCCTCATCGACTTCTTCTCGGTGTCGAACAGGGCGATCTGCTCCGGGCGCTCGAGCTCGGCGTCGGCATCGACCTTGTAGTCCCCGAGCACGACCGGCGAGGACGCGCTCCCCGCGAGGTTCCCGCTGCGCGCGTAGTCGTCGTCGCTGTCGATCTTGGTGAATCCGTCGCGGTCGAGCACGACAGCGCCGTCCTCGCACCCGAGCACGATGCGGCCGTCGGACGCGAACGTCTCGCCGTGGACGCCTGGGCACTCGTCGGTGCTGTCGGTCACCTCGCCGTCGACGAGCACGGCTGCACCGTCGCGACTGTCCTCATCGCCCGTGGTCACGAGCAGACGATCGCCGTCGAGTGGCACCGCGACGCCGTGGTGAGGCTGCTCGACCGAGGCCTCACCAGCGTCGCGCGTCGGATCGCCCCCGTCGCGCAGGGTGATCTCACCCGTACCGTCGCTGAAGAACGCCGTGCGTCCGGCGTGGGTGACGACATGGCCCGGCTCAGGGGCCTCGATCTCCTCGCCCCACTCCACGGGGCCGCGGACGTAGTAGTGGCTGTGGTCGCCGTGCGCCTGCGCCTCGACCCCTGTGTCGAGCAGGGTGAAGCCGCCGTCACGAGAGACCGCGACGTGTCGTCCGTCCCCGGTAGGGCTCACCCGCAGGTAGCCCTCCGGCCCCTCGAGCGTCTCGACGACGTCGAGGCTCGGGCCCGCGAGCACCATGACACCGCCGTCGTACGTGACGGCGATGCGGCCGGACTCCAGCTCGCGCCCCTCGTCCTCGGTGTCTGAACCGGCATCGGACTCACCGGAGCAGGCCGAGAGCGCGAGGGCGAGCGAGGTGACGAGTGCCGCCGACGCGCGACGTGACTTCAGGATGGGAATCATCGAGTGCCTCTCTTATTCGGAATGGTTCCCATTCAGATTAGACCAGTCCACTGCTCCGTTCCGCAGCGGGCATGCCGACGGCCCCGACCAGCGTGGTCGGGACCGTCGCCCTGAGGTCAGAACCGGCCGCAGCTGCCCGCGAAGCTCTTGCCCTGGACGCGCGCCTCCATGAAGGCGAACGCGCGGGGGAAGCCGGCCACTGCACCGCCCACGTGGGTCGGCGTCAGCAGCGTCTGGAAGGACACGTCGCCGCCGTGGTCGCACCACGAGCGAGCCATGTCCCGTCCCTGTGCGTAGTCCACGACGTCGTCCAACCGTGAGTGCGCCACGAGGGTCGGTACCGTCGGCGCGCCCTTGCCGAGCCGCTTCTCCTCCAGGACCGCTGCGATGTCAGGTCGGGTCAGGTAGTCGACCACCGAGCGGCCGTCGACCGTGAGCTCGCTCGTCCGCTGGAAGGCGAAGCTCGCGACGCCGTCGAACGTGCACGACTCCTCGACTCGATCTAGGTAGTCCTCACCGTCCTCGTTCAGGACGTCACGCAGGGCGAGCTCCGGGTGGTAGGCATCCAGGGCCGCGACTGCATAGCCGAGGAAGGCGACGTACAGCGATCCGTCGAGCTTGGGCGCCACGCGAGTCAGGTCTGCCGGGACAGCGCCGGCGTAGGCGCCGAGGACGTCGAGCTCCGGGGCGTAGTCCGCCAGCTGCTCCACCGCGCCCGCCACGGCGTTGCCGCCCTCGGAGTAACCGGACAGCAGCACCGGCGCCGAGTCCTCGACCAGGTCGAGGTTGCGGGCGGCGCGCACCGAGTCGAGGACGGATCGCCCGAGCGAGCCCCCGTCGACGTACGGATGGCTGCCCGGCGTCCCGAGACCCTCGTAGTCGGTGACGACCACCGTGTAGCCGCGAGCGAGCAACCCCTTGAGGAAGAGGCCCTCGTACTCCGAGCCGGCGGCCAGCTGCTTCGACGGCGCGCAACGGTCGGCCATCCCCTGGGTGCCCACCGCGTACCCGACCACCGGCCGCTCCCCGGGGCCACTCCAGGAACCGCGCGGCTGGATCACGGTCCCGGTGACGGCCACCCGCTCGTTCACGCCCTCGGAGGCGTACATGACCCGGGTGACCTCGGCCGGGACGTCGATCAGCCTCAGCGGGTCGAGGTGGAACTCCGACGGCTCGCTGCGGACGACGGCGCCGTTGCCTGCGGGAAGCACTGCCGGCGGCGTGTAGAAGTCGTCCGCGGCAACGGCGGCGCTCGGCGCTGCCTGCGCCGGCGCGACGACGGCGAACATGGCGATGAGGGCGACGACGCCCCCGGTGAGCTTGCGGAACATCGACGGTCTCTCCCCGAGTCGGACCCGCACCCCCGTGCAGGACGTGCTCGAACAGTGCCACTGTCACTGTCGGTGCGACAAGGGTCGTGCTGCCCCGTCGGACGTCCTTACGACGGCCACGCGCGCCAGCGCCGTCGCGACGAGCAGGTCCGGCGTGCCCTCGGCTCGCGCCCGTCGAGCCACGGCGGCCACGACCCTCAGCTGAGCCGTCCTCTCCTGACGCTGAACAGCAAGCCAGGCATCGTCCAGGTACCACGGCAGGCAGGCGACCACCTCGGTGAGACCGAAGCACCGGAAGAATGCCCCCTCCCGGCCGACGTCTCGCGCCGCCTCCAGCCTGGCGGCCGGGAACGGACCGAGTGGCTCTCTCGCGTCCACCCGGTCGAGGAAGAGCAGGAGGTGCGTCAGGACCCGCCGGTACCGCCGCACCGTCGGCTCGCCGCGCTCGCGCACGAGCCGTTCGACGATCGCACGCAGCTGCGCCTCCACGTCGACCTCGCGATCCACCGCCGTCATCACGCCCCCACCCGTCGCCGACGACGGTATGGCCCTCGAAGCTCCTCGAACCACCCCCGCAGGCCCCGGCTGTGGACAATGTCGCCGAACCAGTGAGACTGGTGCTCTCGCGACCGCCCCACCGGGGTCCACCCCGCCCCTCCGACGTCCCTAGGAGTCCCGATGGATCCCATCGAGCCCGTGTACGGCACCGCACCACTCCTGCTCATCGCAGTCGCCGCCGTGGCCGTGCTGCTGTTCCTGATCATGAAGGTCAAGCTGCACGCCTTCATCGCCCTGGTCCTCGTCAGCGTTGTGACCGCCGTGGCTGCAGGAATCCCGGTCGCCGACGTGCCCGACGCGCTGCTGAGCGGGTTCGGATCGACCCTCGCGTCAGTCGCGCTCCTCGTGGCGTTCGGGGTGATGATCGGGCGCCTGCTCGAGGCCACGGGCGGAGCCCAGGTGCTCGCGGACACGCTCGTGAACCGCTTCGGCGAGCAGCGAGCACCGCTGGCCATCGGCGTCGCGGCGCTCATCTTCGGCTTCCCGATCTTCTTCGACGCTGGCCTCGTCGTGTTCCTCCCGATCATCCTCACGGTGGCCCGCCGGTTCGGCGGCTCGGTCCTGGCGTACGCGCTCCCCGCGGCCGGGGCGTTCGCCGCGATGCACGCCTTCGTCCCACCTCACCCGGGCCCGGTCGCGGCCGGCTCCGCGCTCGGCGGGGACGCCGGCATCATCCTCCTGGTCAACCTGCCCATCGCGATCGTCGCCTGGTACGTCGGCGTGATGCTCGTGGCCAGGTTCCTCTCCGCACGGATCATGGTGCCGGTGCCGGACCTGCTGTTCGGTCCGGAGAACGGTGGCGCGTCTGACGACGGGCGCCCAGCCGTGGCACCGCCGTCCTTCGGCCTCGTGCTCTCGATCCTGGCCCTCCCCCTGCTGCTGATCTCCTTCAACACCGTCCTGACGACGCTGATCACCGACGGCGTGATCGCCGAGGGGAACACGTTCGTCGAGGTGCTCGTGCTGCTCGGCAACACCCCCGTGGCGCTGCTGATCACGCTCCTGGTGGCGATCGCCGTCCTCGGGACGCGGGGCCGGACCCTCCCCGAGACGAGCGCGATGCTCGATGCGTCCCTCGGCCCGATCTGTTCGATCATCCTCATCACCGGTGCCGGCGGCATGTTCGGTGGCGTGCTGAGGACCAGCGGCATCGGCGACGCTCTCACCTCCTCGCTCTCCGGGGTGGGCATCCCGTTGCTCCTCCAGGCGTTCCTCATCGCCACCGCGCTGCGCGTCGCCCAGGGCTCGGCCACCGTCGCCCTCACGACGACCGCCGGCCTCGTGGCGTCACAGGCCGCCGGTCTGGGGGACCTCGAGATCGCTCTCATCGTGACGGCGATCGCGGCGGGATCCACCCTGCACAGCCACGTGAACGACACCGGCTTCTGGCTCGTGAGCCGATTCTTCGGCATGGACGAGAAGACCACGCTGAAGACCTGGACCGTCCAGGAGACGACCCTCGGCGTGGCCGCGTTCCTCGTCGCGGCGGCGCTCTGGCCCGTGGCGGGCCTGCTGTGAACCCGCGGCCCGACCCTCCGCTGCAGGTCGTCGCCATGGGGGTCTCCGGCACGGGCAAGACCGCCGTGGGGTCCGCCGTCGCCGAGGCCATGGGATTCGAGTTCATCGAGGGCGACACCCACCACCCGCAGGCGAACATCGACAAGATGTCCGCGGGCATCCCGCTCGACGACGACGACCGCCGCCCCTGGCTCGAGGAGCTCGGCTCCCTGCTGCAGGCGAACCGTGAGCGCAAGGTCGGCTCGGTCCTCGCGTGCTCGGCCCTCAAGCGCTCCTACCGCGACATCCTGCGCGGGACCTCGCCCCACGACGCGACGTTCTTCCTGCACATCGACCTGCCGTACGACGTCCTGCTCGAGCGCATGGAGAGGCGCGAGCACTTCATGCCACCGTCCCTGCTGCAGTCGCAGTTCGACGCGCTGGAGCCGCTGGCCGACGACGAGCACGGGGTGGAGCTCGACGAGGACGAGCCGCTGGGCGACGTCGTCGAACGGGCGATCCGAGCAGTCCGCGACGCCGGACACACCGACTGAGCGACCTTCACTGCCCGTCGACGAATCGCACGCCCTCGGCGAGACGATAGGGACCGGTGGCGACGAGCGCACCGATGCTGCGCCGCATGCGCGAGATCTCCGCCCGGATCGTCACCTCGTGGTCGTCGCTCCCGAAGACCGCCCGACTGAGCCGGCGAGCCGAGGCCCCCTCCGACCCGGCCGCCACGAGCAGCCGCAGGATCTGGGCCCTCCGCACCGTGAGCGGGACACGCCACGGCACGCCGTCGCGACGCACCTCCAGCACGGGCGGCGGACCGTCCTCGATGGTCGCCACGAGGCCGACGTCCTCCCCCACCTCGCGCATCAACCAGCCGTCGCCGACGGCCTCGGGCAGGCACAGTCCCACACCGGGCACCAGCTGGGCGACGGTCGGCCGCGGCACGCCGACGCGCTCCG
>JBQGDU010000613.1:0-2672 GCA_052039245.1 Aeromicrobium sp.
CACCGCCCACGTCGCCTTCAGCCCCGCGGCGGCGCGCCACAGGCAGTCGTCCAGGTAGCTCCTGGCCGTGCCGGCGGTGTAGGGAGAGGGCAGGCCGTTGAGCCAGTGCTGGGTCTGCGGGTCGGCGCACGCCTCGACGATGCGCGGCACGTCGTCGTCGCGGAAGGGCCGCAGCCTCACCCGCTCGGACTCCAGCACGACGGACTCCGCCCACGGCGTCCTGGGCAGTGGGGTGTCGCCGAAGCGGAAGGAACCCGTCCACGCGTCGAACACCTCACCGCGCTCCACGAGCAGACCGGGGGTCATCCCGTGGATCGTGAAACCGCAGCGGTGCGCCACGCGCAGTGACGCGACGTTGCCGACACGCGAGCGCCAGTGCACCACCTCGACGCCCTCCTCGCTCAGCACGTGGTTGACGGCGAGGCGGACGGCGCGAGACATGACCCCGCGACCTCGGGCCCACGGATGGAGCGCGAAGCCGACGTCCGTGACCGGACCCTCACCGCGGATGTCGACGTTGCCGGCGTAACGAGGCCGTCCGCCGTCGTCCGTCTCGATCGCCCATCCGCGCATCCGACCCTCGTCCCAGCCGCGGGGGACGATCGAGAGGGCGAACTCCTCGCTCATCTCCCGCGTGTTGGGGACAGGGACGGCCGTCCACCGCTGCATCTCGGGATCGTCGGCCATCTCGGCGATCGGGCCGACGTCCGCCGGGGTGTGGGCGCGCAGTGTCACGACACCGTCGCTCAGGACGGGGACCGACAAGGGCCAGAGGCTCTCCAGGGGCGACACTGAGACCTTCAGGAGGCGCGCAGGATCGAGAGGACGTCATCCACGGACAGGTCGTCGAGATCGTCGCGCAGTGGAGTCGTCCGACGCTCGTTCATGAGGCAACGCTACTGCGACGATCATCGACGGACCAGGGTCCGGGACTCCTCGGTGGAGCGGCTCAGCCGTGCTCGGCGCGGAACGGGTCGGCGGGGTAGACCCCCATCTCGTTGACCTCGGTGGTGAAGAAGCGCAGCTCCTCCAGGGCGCGGGCCAGCCTCGGCTCGTCGGGGTGTCCGTCGACCTCGGCGAGGAACTGGGTACCGGTGAACGACCCGTCCACCATGTAGCTCTCCAGCTTCGTCATGTTGACGCCGTTGGTGGCGAATCCGCCCAGCGCCTTGTAGAGGGCGGCCGGGAGGTTCCGGACGTTGAACACGAACGTCGTGACCGCCGGCCCGCCGACCTCCGGCCAGTGCGGCTCGCGCGCCAGCTCGACGAACCTCGTCGTGTTGTGGTCCTCGTCCTCGACGTCACGCCGCAGGATCTGCAGGCCGTAGATCTCCGCGGCCAGCGGGGGAGCGATGGCGGCCTGCGTGACGTCCTGCGCCTCGGCGATCTCCCGTGCGGCACCGGCGGTGTCACCGGAGATGAGGGGCGTCCAACCGTGCTCCTTGATGATCCTGCGGCACTGTCCGAGCGCGTGGACGTGGCTGTGCACGGTCTCGATCGAGTCGATCGTCGCCCCGGGGACGGCCATAAGCATGAACTGGATGCGCAGGAAGTTATAGCCCAACACGTGCAGCCCTGACGTCGGCAGGAAGTGGTGGATGTCGGCGACCCGTCCGGCGATCGAGTTGTCGATCGGGATCATCGCGATGTCCGCCGCACCGCCGGTCACGGCGGCGAAGGCGTCCTCGAACGACGCGCACGCGATGGCCTCGGCGTCGGGATGGTGCTGCTTGCAGACGAGGTGGGAGTTGGCGCCGGGCTCACCCTGGTACGCGATGCGTGTGACGGTCACGTGCCCATCATCGCACCGCGGCGGCGGGCCGTTCTCAGGGCCGCGGGTAGAGCAGGCGGAACCGCTCCAGCACGACCGGCATGTCCTGGCTGAACCCCCGGTCGTGGGTCGCGACGTCGGTGAAGAATCGCTCGTGCACCTCGCGCCAGTAGGCCAGGGAGAGGTCACCCTCGCCCTCCAGGCGAGCGTGCTCGGCGTCGACGTCGGAGAACGGCTCCGTGCGGACGTCCGTGACCTCGATCAGTGCCCTCGGATGGCCGCGACCGTCCAGGACGATGGCGAGGTCGCCCACGGCGGGAAGGGGCTCGGCCTCCTGCACGCCGGGGATCGCCGCGTAGTCCCACTGGGCGCTGGCCGTGGCGGTCTTGGTGCCGTCGAGCACGAGCGCGAGCAGCTCGTCGGCCTGCTCCTCGGTGGCGCCGAACGCGAAGCTCGGGGGTGCGAGGGCCTCGCCGGAGAACGTCGGGAAGTAGACCGGGACCGGGTTGGTGCGGGCCTGGTTGCGGGCCAGCTCCCAGAACTGCTCGATCTCCTGCGCAGCGGGTGCGGCGTCGGACTCCTCCATGCTCACTCCGTCCTCGTGGCGCCGTCGGCGGACCGGACGGCGAACACGGTGGGGGTGGTCCAGCCGAGTGCGTCGAAGCGTTGCTCGACGAGCTCGCGGACCGGGCCGGCCTTGGACTGGGGGACGAGGGCGATGGCCGAGCCGCCGAACCCACCGCCGGTCATCCGGGCGCCCAGGGCGCCGGCCTCGAGAGCGGCCTCCACCGCGACGTCGAGCTCGGCGCTGCTGACCTCGTAGTCGTCGCGGAGGGACTCGTGCGATGCCGTCAGGATGGTCCCGAGCTGGGCCCAGTCGCCGTCACGGAGCGCGCGGACG
>JBQGDU010000614.1:0-2482 GCA_052039245.1 Aeromicrobium sp.
CCGAGCAGGATGTGCTCGGTGCCGATGTAGTTGTGGCCGAGCTGCAGCGCCTCACGCAGGCTGAGCTCGAGGACCTTCTTGGCACGCGGCGTGAACGGGATGTGCCCGCTCGGCGCCTGCTGGCCCTGGCCGATGATGTCCTCGACCTGGCCACGGACTGCCTCCAAGGAGATGTCCAGGGACTCGAGCGCCTTGGCAGCCACTCCCTCGCCCTCGTGGATCAGGCCGAGGAGGATGTGCTCGGTGCCGATGTAGTTGTGGCTGAGCATGCGCGCCTCTTCTTGGGCGAGCACGACGACGCGCCGGGCGCGGTCGGTGAACCTCTCGAACATTCGTCCCCCTTGGAACGGGTACTGGTTCTCTTCAGTCTAGATGCGGGCTGTTCGTCCCACGGAGGGACGCCCACATTGAGATCCAACGGCAACCTTCCAGCCGCTGTTCCGTCGTTCGCCGTGGGCGTAATGGCGACGTGGCCCGGTGGTCGGGGTGAGCCGTCCGCTGAGACCCCTGACCGGACCAGCCTCGGTTGGCCTAGGGTGAGCGCGCTGCCCTGACTGGAGATCCTGTGTCCACCGACGAACCCGTGCCTGCCGATGCCCGTGGGGCCACCACGGTGCTGGTGCTGTCGGTCCTGGCGGTCTTCACCGCCCAGCAGTCGCTGACTCCGGTGCTCGCGCCCTTGGCGCGGGAGGTCGGCCTGCCCGACGTCGCCCTCGGTGTGGTGATGACCGTCGCGGCCGTCCTGTTCGCGCTCAGCAGCCTCGCCTGGGGTCGTGTGCTCGACCGCTGGGGTCAACGGCGCACCCTGCTGACGGGGCTGAGCCTGTGCCTCGCCGGGACGACGGGGTTCGCGCTCACGTCGGTGTGGGCGACGTCGGCGGACCGGCCGGCCGCCGCGGTGCTGACGCTCATGGTGCTCTCGCGCAGTGTGTGCTTCGGGCTCGGCGTCGGCGCGGTGCCCGTGGCGGCCATGGCCTGGGTGGCCCGCCGGACACCCGACCCCGTGCGGCGCACCGCCGCCCTCGGTCGCCTCGGAGCGGTGCAGGGCCTCGCCATCGCGCTCGGCCCGGCGCTCGGAGCCGCACTCGGCTTCGCCGGGCTGCTGGGCCCGGTCTGGGCGGGACCAGCGGTGGTCACGGCGGCCCTGGTGGGCGTCTGGCTCCTCGTGCCGTCGACGCCCGCGGGGCCCGTCCGCGCGGAGGCCGGCGACCGACCGGCGCCGCTGCGTCCGTGGGACCACCGGGTGTGGCCGTACTTCCTCGCCGGGTTCCTGCTCTTCCTGACCCTCGGGCTCGTGCTCATCGTCATCGGGTTCCTGCTGCAGGACCGCGTCGGACTGGACGCCGCAGAGACGGTGCGCGCCAGCGGACTCGCGTCGTTCCTGTCCGGGGTGGTGCTGGTGCTCACCCAGGGCCTGCTCGTGCCACGCCTCGCCTGGCCACCGGCCCGGCTGCTCCGCGTGGGATCGCCGATCGCGGCGGTCGCCGTCGCCACGCTCGCCCTCGCGCCGGACCAGCTCACCATCACGGCGGCGCTAGCCGTGATGGCACTCGGCCTCGGCCTCGCGATGCCCGGGTACACGAGCGCACCCACCATGCTGGTCGGCGACGACGAGCAGGGCTCGGTGGCGGGACTCGTGGGGGCCGTCAACGGCTCGACCTTCGTGATCGGCCCTCTCCTGGGCACGGCTCTCTACGGAGCGTGGGACCCCCTGCCGATGCTGCTCAGCGCCGGCTGCTGCACCGTGGCCACGCTGTTCGTGTGGCTGCACCCGGCGACGCGCCGCACGCCGGCGGCACGTCGTCCCGCCGTCTGAGCGTCGACGTCGGGCACGGCACCGCCGGCCGGGCGAGCGGTCCGGGTGGGAGGACGCAGGAACACGTGCTGCAGTGCTCGAGGCCCCCGGCACTCACTCCCGCCGGCTGATCGGGAAGAGGATCGCCTCGCGGAGACCGATGCCCTGCAGCAGCATGACGAGCCGGTCCACGCCGAGGCCCATGCCGCCCGCCGGCGGCATCCCGAACTCCAGGGCGCGCAGGAAGTCCTCGTCGACGTCCATCGCCTCGGGGTCACCGGCGGCCGCGAGGCGCGCCTGCTCCTCCAGGCGCTCACGTTGCACGACGGGGTCGTTGAGCTCGGAGTAGGCCGGCGCCAGCTCGACCCCGTTGATGATCAGGTCCCACGCCTCGACGAGCCCGGGCGTCGTGCGGTGCTGCTTGGCGAGGGGTCGGACCGCCTCCGGGTAGTCGCACACGAAGGTCGGCTGGATGAGCGTGTGCTCGACGAGCTTCTCGAACAGCTCGAGCACGACCTCACCCTCGCCCCAGCCGTCCCGCAGCGCGACGTCGTGCTGGTACGCCAGCGCGGTGAGCTCCTCGAGCGGCGTCTCGACCGTGACCTCCCGCCCGACGGCCTCGGAGACGAGCTCGTGCACGGTGGCGCGGCGCCACGGCTGCTCGAGGTCGATCTCGGTGCCGTCCCT
>JBQGDU010000615.1:0-3103 GCA_052039245.1 Aeromicrobium sp.
CGATCGCCGATCCACCCTCGATACTGCGGGGGGTCCCGAGCAGCTCGGCCGCCGCGTCCGCGCTGACCCGCGCGTCCGGCGCGAGCAGCTCCAGCAGGCGAGGGAGGTCGCCGCCGCGTGCGGCGGCCATGAAGGCGTCGACGACCTCCCAGTCCGCCAGCGCGTCCTCGGGCGTCGGCTGCCTGATCCTGGCCCGGGCGCGAGAGGCGAGCTTGCGTGCCGCTGCGGGCGAAGTATCCAGGATCGCGGCGACGGTGCCGAACGGGTAGCCGAAGCTGTCGTGCAGCAGGAACGCCACGCGTTCGTCCGGCGTCATCTGCTCCAGGACCACCTGCAGGGCCACCCCGACCGTGTCGGCGAGAGCCAGCACCTCAGCAGGGTCGGCAGCCCCGGCCGGCTCGTCCGCCTCGACGATCTCGGCAGGATCCACCGGCTCGGGACGCCGCGAGCGCAGCCGGTCCAGGCACAGCCGGCTGGTCACGGTGGTGAGCCAGGCCGGCAGGTTCTCGATCGCGTCGCCGTCCGTGCCGTCGAGGCGCAACCACGCCTGCTGCACGACGTCCTCGGCGTCGCCGGCATCACCGAGCAAGCGGGTGGCCAGGGCGACGAGCCGCGGCCGCTCCGCCTCGAACGCCTCGGCAGTGGCCACGTCAGGCCTCGGGGAGCTCGGCGAAGGCCCGCTTCACGCCGAAGTACCAGTCGAGGGACTTCTTGGGTCGGCGCCAGCGGCCCTTCATGGCGTCCCGGGCCTCCTGGTGCGTGGCGTCACCGGCCTTCTCCGCATCCTTGAGGTGCTGGTCCTGCGCGACGATCACCTCATCGGCGTTCTCCCCGCTGTGCTCCAGGTCGCACGGGCCGCCGAGCTGACGGCAGGTCATCGTCTTCATCACCGGTTCTCCTTCGCATCTGCCCGGCGCACGGTGGCCCGCAGCAGCTTCTCGACCTCATCGTTCCACTCCACGACGGCGTAGGCGGTCGGCCAGCTCGCGCCGTCGTCCAGCCGTGCGGAGTCGTTGAACCCGATGCTCGCGTATCGGGTGCCGAACTTCTCCGCCGGCTGCACGAACGTGACCACCTCGCCGTCACGTGCGTAGGACGGGAAGCCGTACCAGGTCTTGGGATCCAGATCGGGAGCCTCCTCGGTCACGACGACGTGGAACCGCTCGGCCACCAGCCGGTCTGTCCCGGAGAGTGCCTCGATGGCGTCGAGGCACGCCTGCAGCTCCTTGATCCGACGCGCCGTTCCCTTGACGCCCTTCTGCTCGCGCAGCTCCTCCGCACGCTGCTTCATGGCGTCCCGTTCCGCCTGGCTGAATCCCTCGGTCGTCCTGCTCATGATCGAACCCTCCTGGTCGTGGAGCACCGTCTCCTGCAGTGACTCTCACCTCTTCGACGTGTCGCAGGCAAGGAATGTGACCGGAACCGGGCGTCGGCCGGGAACCGCGGTGGTCTCTGCGACGTTCTTGATCTGCGAAGACACCCTCGTTCGAAGGACATCAGTGCCCGGTCGAAGACCCTCCGCCCGCCAGGACCATCTCTGCCGACCTGACGGGCGACCCGCATGACCATCGCATTGTCACTGCTGCTCGGGGTGGTGGTGGTCTTCCTCATCACCATCGCCACCGGCTACTTCGTCGCGCAGGAGTTCGCCTACATGGCGGTCGACCGATCCCGCCTCCGTGCCCGGGCCGAGGCGGGTGACGCGGCGTCCCGCCGGACGCTGCGCGTCACCGAGCGGACGTCGTTCATGCTGTCCGGGGCCCAGCTCGGCATCACGGTGACGGGGCTGCTCGTCGGCTACGTCGCCGAGCCGCTCATCGGTGCGGCATTCGGTGACCTCCTGAGCGGCGCCGGCGTCGGCACGGCCACCGGAGTGGCCATCGGCACCGTGCTCGCGCTGGCCTTCGCCACGATCGTGCAGATGCTCTTCGGTGAGCTGTTCCCCAAGAACCTGGCGATCGCGCGGCCCGAGCCGGTGGCGCGCTGGCTGTCGCGCTCGACTCTCGCCTACCTCGCGGTCACGGGGTGGCTGATCTGGTTCTTCGACCAGTCCTCCAACCTGCTGCTGCGGGCCCTGCGCATCGAACCGGTGCACGACGTCGAGTCCTCCGCCACGACCCGCGACCTCGAGCACATCGTGGCCGAGTCGCGCGCCGCCGGGGAGCTGGACGAGGAGATGTCGATCCTGCTGGACCGCATCCTCGATTTCCCCCGCCGCGACGTGGAGCACGCCCTCGTGCCCCGGCCCCGGGTGGACACCGTCGCCCCGTCGACGACGATCGCGCAGGTGCGCTCGATGATGGCCACGGACCACTCGCGCTACCCCGTGCTCGACGGGGACGAGAACATCCTCGGCGTCGTCCACCTCGTCGACGTGCTCCAGGCCGACGCCGCCGACGACGGCCGCTCGGTCACCGAGGCGATGCGCGAGGCGGTGGTCGTCCCCGAGCTCATGACTCTGCCGGACGCCCTCGGAGAGATCCTCGCCGCGGACGACCAGATCGCGTGCGTCGTGGACGAGTACGGCGGACTCGCCGGCATCGTCACCGTCGAGGACCTCGTTGAGGAGATCGTCGGCGACCTGTACGACGAGCACGACGCCGCCGTGGCGCCACCGATCACCGTCGACGCAGACGGGTGGTGGGCGCGTGGGGACACTCCGCTCGACGAGGTCGAGCGCACCCTGCAGGTGGACCTGCCCCGAGGCGACTTCGAGACGATCTCCGGCCTGGTCCTCGCCGAGCACGGCGCCCTCCCGGACGTCGGCGACCGGGTGCAGGTCCAGCTGCCCGACGACCCGGCGGACCTCGTCCACTACGACGTCCCGACCCGGAGACGGCTGGAGGTGGAGGTCGTCGAGGTCGCCCAGCACGTGCCGTCCGCCGTCCGCCTCACCCTGCAGGCCGACGCTCCGGCGTCCGACACGAAGGAGCACCACGGTGAGTGATCCCTGGGTCGTGACCATCGCGACGATCGTCATCATCGCGGCGAGCGCCTTCTTCGTCGCCATCGAGTTCGCGCTCATCGCGGCCAAGCGCCACCGGCTGGAGGAGGCCGCACCGCAGAGTGCCGCCGCCCGCGCCGCGCTGCGCAGCGCGTCGGA
>JBQGDU010000616.1:0-1857 GCA_052039245.1 Aeromicrobium sp.
AGGAGCGCCTTCAGCACAGGGGAGGCGGCCTCGATCAGAGTCTCCGGATGCACCTCGACGAGGCGGGAGGACGTCCTCATCTGCTGGCTGACCGCCGGCTGGGACAGACCCAGGGCATCGGCAACCTGTCGTTGGCTCATGCCCGAGGCGATCATGGCGCGCAACGAGATCAGACGCCGCAGACGCGCGACCTCCTCATCGTGCTGTGCAGCGCGGTAGGCCTCGAGCAACAACTCCATAAGTGCACCTTATCAAGGTGGCGTCGCCGCGCCGCGACGGCGTCCCGTGGGGTGTTCAGGGACGGCCGAGACCGCGGTACGTCCAGCCGGCGTCGCGCCACGCGACGGGGTCCAGGACGTTCCGGCCGTCGATGACGATCGGGCCGGCGACGGCCTGCTTCGTGGCGGCCGGGTCGAGCTCGCGGAAGTGCTTCCACTCCGTGGCCAGGACGACGGCCTCGGCTCCCTGCAGCGCGTCGTCGAGGGTGTCCGCGAACTCCAGCTGTGGATGCAGGCGACGAGCGTTCTCGACCGCCTCGGGGTCCCACGCGATGACGTCGGCGCCCAGGCCGTGCAGCTGGACCGCGACGTCGAGGGCGGGGGAGTCGCGGACGTCGTCGCTGTCGGGCTTGAACGCGAGCCCGAGCACGGCGACGCGTCGGGTGTAGGCGGACCCGCCGAAGGACTCGGTGACGAGGTCGATGACCCGCTGGCGTCGGCGCAGGTTGATCGCGTCGACCTCCTTGAGGAAGGCCACCGACTCACCGCGTCCCAGCTCCTCCGCGCGGGCGCTGAACGCCCGGATGTCCTTGGGCAGGCAGCCGCCGCCGAAGCCGACGCCGGCGTTGAGGAACTTGCGGCCGATGCGCACGTCGTGGCCGATGGCGTCCGCGAGCTGAGTCACGTCGGCACCGGTGACCTCCGCGATCTCGGCCATCGCGTTGATGAAGGAGATCTTGGTGGCCAGGAAGGCGTTGGCGGCGGTCTTGACCAGCTCGGCCGTGGCGAAGTCGGTGACGATGCGTGGGGTGCCGGTGGACATCGCCTGGGCGTACACCTCATCGAGGAGGTCGACGGCCCGCTGGCTGCGGACCCCGTAGACGAGGCGGTCCGGCTCGATGGTGTCCTTCACGGCGAACCCCTCGCGCAGGAACTCAGGGTTCCAGGCGAGCTCGGCGCCCGTGGGCTCGATGAGCGCGGCCAGCCGCTCGGCGGTGCCGACGGGCACGGTGGACTTGCCCACGACGAGGTCGCCCGGCGCGAGATGGGGGAGGAGGTCGGCGACGGCGGCGTCGACGTACGTGAGGTCCGCCCCGGCACCGTCGCGCTTCTGCGGCGTGCCGACGCCGATGAAGTGCACCGCGCTGCCTGCGACGTCACCGATGTCGGTGCTGAACCGCAGCTGGCCCCTCCCGTGGTTCTCGGTGAGCAGCTCGGGCAGGCCCGGCTCGAAGAACGGCGCCTTGCCGGCGGCGAGCGCCTCGATCTTGGCAGGATCGACGTCGATGCCGACGACCTCGTGGCCGAGGCTCGCCATGGCGGCCGCGTGCACGGCTCCGAGGTAGCCACAACCGATGACGGACATCTTCATGGACCGCTCCTGACGACGGCGAGTGCTGACGCCTCACCCTAACGACCCGCACCGGCTCGGCGGTGCTCGGATCGTGGTTGCCGATCGTTAGACTGCAGCGTCCCCCGTCGCCTTCCAAGGGAGCACAGCATGGACGCCGACCTCGTGGTCGTGGGTTCGGGATTCTTCGGTCTGACGATCGCCGAGCGCGCCGCGCGCGAGCTGGGCCGCAAGGTCCTCGTCATCGACCGACGCGACCACATCGGCGGCAACGCCTACTCCGAGGAC
>JBQGDU010000617.1:0-12943 GCA_052039245.1 Aeromicrobium sp.
CACGAACAACGACACCAGGGACGCCGCGAGCATCGCGGCGAGGTGGGGTCGTGGACGGTGCGCAGGCATCGCCTGAGTGTAAGGGACACCGCACCGCCGATGCCGTCCCGACCGTCGTCGGAGCGGATGCTCGTCCCGCACGACCGCGCAAGTCCGCGGGGGACGTCCTAGCCTGAGCTCATGACTCTCGAACGACGCACCTTGGGCACGAGCGGGATCGACGTGCCGGTGGTGGGCATCGGCTGCAACGCCTTCGGGGCCCGGGTGGACGCCGAGGGCACGCAGGCGGTGGTCGATGCCGCCATCGATGCCGGCGTGACCTTCTTCGACACCGCGGACACCTACTCGCTGGGTGAGAGCGAGGTCCTGCTCGGCCAGGCCCTCGCCGGACGTCGCGACGAGGTGGTCATCGCCACGAAGTTCGGCATGGACATGCAGGGACGCAACGGGGACGACGGCGGACGACGCGGATCCGCCGCCTACGTCCGTACCGCTGTCGAGGCGAGCCTGCGGCGGTTGCGGACCGAGCACATCGATCTGTACCAGCTGCACACCCCCGACCCGGCGACCGACCTCGATGAGACGATCGGTGCGCTGCACGACCTCGTCGACGCGGGCCTGGTGCGCGCCGTCGGCTGCTCGAACTTCCAGGCCTGGCAGGTCGTGGACGCGCACTGGCGCGCCACCGCGTCCGGCCGGACGCCCTTCGTGACGGCGCAGAACGAGTACTCGCTGTACAACCGCACGGCTGAGGTGGAGCTGGTACCCGCCTGCGAGGAGTTCGGCGTCGGCATCCTGCCGTACTTCCCCCTGGCGTACGGGCTGCTCACCGGCAAGTACCGCCGCGGCGAGGGTGCTCCCGAGGGGACCCGGCTGGCGCAGCAGACGAGTCGCCTGGAGAGCGCGGACTGGGAGCGCATCGACGCGCTGACGTCGTTCGCCGACGAACGAGGCATCACGCTGCTCCAGCTGGCCATGGGCGGCTTGGCTGCTCAACCGGCGGTCTCGAGCGTCATCGCGGGCGTCTCCCGGCCCGGCCAGGTCCGGGCGAACGCCGAGGCGGTGCAGTGGAGGCCGACGGACGACGACCTCGCGGCGCTCGCGGAGATCGGTCGCCCGACGCAGTCGTACACGACCTTCGCCCCCGCCTGAGAAGCCGCGGAGCGGCACGTCCCGGGTGGGGCGACGATGATGCGCCGGGCTGGGAAGCGCCTCACGGCGCGTGGCCGCTCGTAGCGGCTTGTTTTGGGACCCGGGGCTTGCCACAGCCCGGCGCGTGACCCAGCGTAATGGGTCGTCGGTGCCAGACAAGCGAGGCCGATGCACAGCCCTCGTGACGTGTCCCACGCGGCGTCCGCGGCGCCGTCAGTGCAGTGTGCCGGCGCGTTCCAGCACCGCGGCGCGGCGCAGCTGCTGAGCCATGTCGACGAGCCGTGCAGCGCTGTGCGCGTCGCCCTCGGTCTGCCCGCGACCCACTCCCACGATGTGCGCGAACGCGGCAGCGCGATCGAGCGTCACGTCGAACGCGTCACCGACGATGCCCCGCACGACGGTGTCGGCGAGCTCGGCCACCTCGCGCGGTCCTGGCGGGTCCACGACGCCGGCGAGCACCTCGTGGACCGGCGTGTACGCCCTCCCGGCGGCGTACTCTCGCGCGGCCAGCTCGGGCTGGCGCTGGACCCACTCGCGCAGGACGTACAGCCGCCACAGCGCCCCCGCGAGCGTGTCGGGGGCAGCATGCGACCAGAGGTCGGCGATGACGCCGAGTCCCTCCTCCTCCGCGAGGTGCAGCACCCGCGTGACCAGGTCCTCGTCCGCCGCCTCGCGTGGCCCACGGACGAGGAGGTTGGCGATGCGATGACCGGCTGCCGCCGTCTCGGCGGGATCGATCTCGTCGGTCATCGCCTCGAACAGGGCAGGGCCGGGCATGGACGGGCGGTGGAAGTCGCTCATCGGGCCCTCGCCTGAACACGCATGGATCCACGGTAGACCTGCCGTGGTCAGCGGTCGCGATGTCGTGCACACCGCGTCGTCGACGTCAGTCGCGGAGTGCCTCGGCCAGGGGACCTGCGACGAGATCGACCTGCCAGCGTCGAGCGCCGTGCTCCAGCAGCGCGTCCCCGATGGTGCCGGTCGAGACCGAGGCCGGTGGCTCCCACGCGAGTCCGCGGACCAGCGCGGGCGTGATGAGGTTCTCCGCCGGTAGATCGTTCTCGTCGGAGAGTCGGGTGACCACCTCGCGGGCCCGGCTCAGCCGAGCGGCGGCCTCGGGGTGGCGATCCGCCCAGGCGCGGGGCGGAGGGGGGCCGTCGCCCTTGGGGGAGCTCAGGGGCAGCTCGTCCTCAGGGAGGTCGAGTCCCTGGTGGACCGCGTCGAGCCACTGGTCGAGGAAGCGGCGCGGACCGCGGCCGCGCATGCCCGAGAGCTGGCGCAGCGAGGCAGCGTCCTCCGGGGCCTCCTTGGCGATCTCGACGAGCGCCGCATCGGGGAGGATCCGGCCCGGCGTGGTGTCACGCTGCTCGGCGATCACGTCTCGCGCCTCCCACAGGGAGCGGACCAGACCGAGCATGCGCCGGCCGCGGGCCCGATGGATGCCGGACGTGCGTCGCCAGGGTTCCTCGCGCGGGGCGGCGCCGGTGAAGGAGAGCAACGCCTCGAAGTCCTGGCGAGCCCACTCCAGCTTGCCCGTTCGTTCGAGGTCGGCCTCGACGAGGTCCCGCAGCTCCACCAGCACCTCGACGTCGAGCGCTGCGTACTCCAGCCACGGCCGCGGGAGTGGACGGGTGGACCAGTCCGCCGCCGAGTGCTCCTTGGCCAGGCTCAGGCCGAGGTAGTGCTCGACGAGCGTCGCGAGACCGACGCGCGGCAGGTTCAGGAGGCGTCCGGCCAGCTCGGTGTCGAACAGACGGGCCGGCCGCAGCCCGATCTCGGCGAGACAGGGCAGGTCCTGGGTGGCGGCGTGCAGGATCCACTCGGTGTCGCCGATGGCCTCGCCGAGCTCGGAGAGGTCGTCGAAGGCGATCGGGTCGATGAGACCAGTGCCGGCGTGCTCCCGTCGAACCTGCACGAGGTAGGCGCGTTGGGAGTAGCGGTACCCGGAGGCGCGCTCGGCGTCGAGCGCCACCGGACCGCTGCCGACCGTGACCTGGGCGCAGTAGGCGGCGTAGGCGTCGGCGTCGTCGATGACCTCGCCGAGTGGCTCCCGCAGACCCAGTCGGGGCAGCGGGACCTCCGGGGTCTCGTCCTCAGGACGGCTCAAGGGCGGCCCCGCCTGCGCTGGAGCGGCACCACTCCCGGTGACAGCGGGGGAAGACCGGCGATCGCGCACAGCAGGTCCGACCAGGCGCTCACGTGCTCGCCCACCGACGACGTGGGGGTCCAGGACGCCCGAACCTCGATCTGGGAGTCCGAGCCGTCGTCGGCCATCTCCCCGAAGCCTTCGGTGGTGACGACGGTGACGCTGCCGCTCGCCGCGGTGTGGGCGGCGCCGTGCGACGTGAGGGCGTCGGTCAGCCAGCTCCAGCCGACGCTCGGGAGTGCGGGGTCGGCGGCCATCTCCGGCTCGACGTCCGCCCTGGCGAACGTGACACACCGGAACGTGCCGCCCCAGGTGTCGTTGCCCGCGGGGTCGTGGAGCAGGATGAACCTGCCGGTGCCGAGGTCGTCGCCCTGGACCACGACGTCGCCGCTGAGCGCGAAGGCATGAGGGGCGATGCGCTGGGGCGCCGGCATCTCGTCGGTGACGACCTCGGGGCGCAGCACGGCGGCCTTCAGCTCCTCGACGGCGGTGTCGAAGGCCGGAGGGTTGCGATCGATCTCCCGGTGGACGCCCACTCCGTGATCGTAGGCGCAATCGTGCCCCAGGTCCCGGGCGACACTCCGACCACCCGTCGCCCTCGCCCCAGGCCGGATCCCAGCCCGGCCCCTGAGAGAATCTCGTCGTGACCTCCTCGACCTCCTCGACGCCCCCCGAGACCTCCCGTCCTGCGAGCCTGCGGGACAGCGACTTCCTGAGGGCCTGCCGCGGTGAGCCCACCTCGCGGGTGCCGGTGTGGTTCATGCGTCAGGCCGGCCGATCCCTTCCGGAGTACCGGGCGTTGCGTGAGGGGACGGCGATGCTGGACTCCTGCTTCCGACCGGACATGGTCGTGGAGATCACGCTGCAGCCCGTGCGCCGCCACGGGGTGGACGCTGCCATCTTCTTCTCCGACATCGTCGTGCCGCTCAAGGCGATCGGCGTCGACCTGGACATCGTCCCTGGCACGGGACCCGTCGTCGCCGAGCCGATCCGCACCCGGGAGCAGCTGTCGTCACTGCGGCCGCTGGAGCTCGGCGACGTCGAGACGATCGCGCAGGCGGCGCGTGAGCTCGTCTCCGAGCTCGGCGGGACACCGTTGATCGGCTTCGCGGGGGCGCCGTTCACCCTGGCCTCCTACCTCGTCGAGGGCGGCCCGTCCCGCGACCACCGGCTCACGAAGCAGCTCATGCACTCCGACCCCGTCCTGTGGCACGAGCTCCTGGGACGGCTCGCCGTCATCGCGCGGGACTTCCTGCGCGTGCAGGTGGAGGCGGGGGCGTCGGCGGTGCAGCTGTTCGACTCGTGGGCGGGCACGCTGTCGCTCGCCGACTACGCCGAGTTCGTCGCGCCCCACTCACGCACGGTCCTCGACGGGGTGGCCGACCTCGCAGTGCCGCGGATCCACTTCGGCGTCGGTACCGGGGAGCTGCTCGGGGCGATGGGTGAGGTGGGCGCCGACGTCGTGGGCGTCGACTGGCGGGTGCCGCTCGACGACGCCGTCCACCGCGTCGGTCCGGGCCGCCCGGTGCAGGGCAACCTCGACCCGACCACGCTGTTCGCCCCCACCGAGGTGGTGCACGCCCATGCGGCCCGGGTGATCGAGCAGGGTCGTGCGGCGCCGGGGCACATCTTCAACCTGGGCCACGGCGTGCTGCCGGAGACCGATCCGGACGCCTTGACGCGTCTCGTCGACTTCGTCCACGCCTACGAGCGCGACTGATGCGCGTCGCCGTCGTCGGGGCCGGGATGGCCGGTCTGAGCGCAGCCCTCGACCTCGTCGACGCGGGCGCCGACGTGATCGTGCTCGAGGGCTCTGAGCGCGTCGGCGGCAAGCTCGCCCTCGGTGACGTCGGTGGCCTCACGGTCGACCTGGGTGCCGAGGCGATGCTCGCGCGTCGTCCGGAGGCCGTGGACCTCGCGCGGCGAGTGGGGCTGGGTGCTGACATCGTCCACCCCGAGACGATCTCCGCCGCCGTCTGGACCCGCGGGGCCATCCGTCCGCTGCCACCGACCGTGATGGGCGTCCCGTCCGATCTCGACGCCCTCGAGGGGTCCGGCATCCTCGCCGAACGTCCCGCCGGGCGAGCCGTGGCGATGCCGGACGGTGACGTGAGCGTCGCCGACTTCCTGGTCCCACGGGTCGGGCGGGAGGTCGTGGACCGACTCGTCGAACCGCTGCTCGGTGGTGTGTACGCCGGACACGCCGATCGGTTGTCCTTGCGCTCGACCGCGCCGCAGATCGCCGCCCTGGGCAGCGATCCGCTGGCCGCCGCGGCCCGGTCCACCGACGCCCCCACCCGGACCGGACCGGTCTTCGCCGGCATCGTGGGAGGCATGGGGCGGCTGCCCGCGGCCGTCGCCGCCGCTGCTGGGCTCGAGGTGCGCACCGGTGCGACGGTTCGTGCGGTGGTGCGCACCGACGACGGCTGGACGGTGCACCACGGGCCCACCACCGACGTCACCACCGAGCGGGTCGACGCGGTCGTGCTCGCCACTCCCGCCCCAGCCAGCGCCCGCCTGCTGGGTGCCGTCGCGCCGGAGGCGGCCTTCGCCCTCGCCGGGGTCGAGTACGCCTCCATGGCGGTGGTGACGCTCGTGGTCGACGGGCCGGTGCCGTCCGAGGCGTCGGGCTTCCTGGTGCCGCCGATCGACGGCACGAGCATCAAGGGATCCACCTTCAGCTCGGTCAAGTGGGGTTGGCTCGCCGAGAGCGCCGACGGTCGGGGAGTCCTGCGAGCCTCGATCGGCCGGGCCGGTGACAGCACCGTCCTGCTCGCGACCGACGAGCACGTCGTGGGCCTGGCCGTGGCCGACCTGACCGCCGCGCTCGGCACGCTGCCCGCCGTCCTCGACACCCACGTGCAGCGGTGGGGTGGCGCGCTGCCGCAGTACGAGGTGGGCCACGCCGACCTCGTCGCGACGGTGGAGCGCTCACTGGCCGCGGTGACAGGCCTGGAGGTGTGCGGCGCCGCCTACGAGGGGATCGGCGTCCCGGCGGTCATCGCCTCCGGGCAGGGAGCGGCCCGGCGTCTGCTCACCGGTGTGACGAGGGGAGAATAGGCGCATGACCATTCCGAACCAGGGCAAGCTGGCCAAGGAGATCAACGAGACCATCCGCTACACGATGTGGTCGGTCTTCCGCCTGGACCGTGTGCTCGGTGACGCCGACCGCGCGGGCGAGGCGGCGGAGGTCTCGGCGCTGTTCGAGAAGCTGGCCGCCGACGACGTCGTCGTGCGCGGCACCTACGACGTCAGCGGCATGCGAGCCGATGCGGACCTGATGGTCTGGTGGCACGCGCCGACGGCCGACGCCCTGCAGGCGGCCTACAACGCCTTCCGACGCACCGCCCTCGGCTCGCGGATGACACCGGTCTGGTCGCAGACCGCACTGCATCGGCCGGCGGAGTTCAACAAGTCCCACATCCCGGCGTTCATGGCCGATGAGACGGTGCGCGACTGGGTGTGCGTGTACCCGTTCGTGCGCTCCTACGAGTGGTACCTGCTGCCCGAGGACGAGCGACGCGCGATGCTCAAGGAGCACGGCATGCAGGCCCGCCCGGACCCGGACGTGCGCGCCAACACCGTCGCGTCGTTCGCGCTGGGCGACTACGAGTGGATGCTGGCGTTCGAGGCCGACGAGCTGCACCGCATCGTCGACCTCATGCGCGACCTGCGCGCCAGCACGGCCCGTCGGCACGTGCGCGAGGAGATCCCCTTCTACACCGGACGCCGTCACGACGTCGCGGCTCTCACCGACCTCTGGCCCTGAGCGCCGCCTCTGACTCCAGATGTGTGAGCCCCGGCCCGAGAACACACGTGCTTCGTGGGGAGGGGCTCACACATCTGGGATCAGTCCGACGCGTGGATCAGTCAGGGACTTGCGTCAGGCTGATGCCGTTGATGCAGTAGCGCTGGTCGGTGGGGGTGTCGAAGCCCTCACCCTCGAAGACGTGCCCGAGGTGGGAGCCGCAGTTGGCGCAGCGGACCTCGGTGCGGACGGAGAACATCGAGCGGTCCTCGACGTACTCGACGCGGTCCTCCGCCAGGGGAGAGTAGAACGCCGGCCAGCCGCAGTGCGCGTCGAACTTCGTCTCGCTGCGGAACAGCTCGGTGCCGCACGCCCTGCAGGCGTAGACACCCACGGTCGGGTCGGTCTCGAACGAGGAGCTGAAGGGTCGTTCCGTGCCGGCCTCGCGCAGCACGTGGTACTCGGCGGCGCTCAGCTCCGAGCGCCACTCGTCCTCGGTCTTCTCGACGTCGTATGCCATGCCTTGAGTCTACGGAGCACCACGACGAGCGCCCGTTCGTCGGCGGCGACGTCGGGGGGAACGGTCACGGACGGATGTTCATGGCGCCGTCGGCCACCGTTCAGGTCGACATGGGACAACGGCGGGGTGACCCGCCTGCCCAAGACCACCCTGATCGCCGGCGGCGTCGTGGTGACGTCGGCCGTGGCCTCGCTCGCCGCGCGGTCCGTGCTGCGGCGTCAGGCAGCGCGGGCCCGGTCGGTGATCGGCCAGCCGCTCGGGCACCGCGCACCGGACGCGGACCGCAGCTATCGCAAGAGTCTCGGGGACAGGATCGAAATGCTGCTCGTCGGCGACTCGATCGCGGCAGGGCTGGGTGCCGACGACGCCAAGGGCACCCTGGGGGCGCGTCTTGCCCGGCGACTGGCCAAGCGCACCCACCGTGCCGTGCGTCTGCGGACCGCTGCGGTGGTGGGGGCGGAGAGCAGCATGCTCGCCGAGCAGCTGGACGCGCTGCCCGCGGACTACCGGCCGCACCTCGCCGTCGTGATCGTCGGCGGCAACGACGTGACGCACCGCGTGCCGGTGGGGGAGTCGGTCAAGCACCTGGAGAGCTGCATCGAACGACTCCGCGGTGCAGGGGCGGAGGTCGTCGTCGGCACGTGTCCTGACCTCGGTGCGCTGCGCGCGGTGCCGCAGCCGCTGCGTGCCCTCGGCTCCCGAGCGTCGCGCCAGCTCGCGGCCGCACAGCGGACCGCAGCCCTCGAGCGCGGCGCCTGGGTGGTGTCCCTGGCCGACGTCGTCGGCCCCTTCTTCATCACGAACCCCGACGAGATGTTCAGCTTCGACCGTTTCCACCCCAGCGCTCTCGGGTACAAGCGCACTGCGGCGGCGATGCTGCCCTCCTTGCTCGCCGCCCTCGGAGAGCGTGACGACGTCCCGTTCGGACACCATGCGCCGCTGGGCGTGCTCGACTGACCGCCTCAGCCGGTCAGCGTGCGCGGGTCCAACGGGTCAGGAGAACGCCGTCCTCCGCGACGGCGTGCGCTAGCGCGAAGTCCTGGGGCCCGGGGCCGCCGTCGTGGCGGGTGATGCCGGGTCCGCCCGTCGTCAGGACGGGAGCCACGGTGAGGCACACGTCGTCGATGAGCCCTCTGGCGATCAGCTCCCCGTGCAGGGTGGGGCCGCCCTCGCACAGGACCCTGCGCCACCCGCGCCCGGCGAGGTCGTCGACCACGGCGGGCCAGTCGATCTCCTCCTCGCCGTGCTGCAGCACCTCGACGCCGGCCCGTCGCAGGTCCTCGACGGTGCCGGCATCGGCACGGCTCGTGGTGACGACGAGCACGCCCTTGGTCCGCAGACGATCCGGCACGTCCAGGCTGCGGCTGACGAGAGCGAGGCGAGGCACTCGCGCGCCCGGGAGGTCAAGGTCGAGATCGGCGGGGTCGACCGCGCCGTACCCCTCCACGCGTGCCGTCCCGGCGCCGACCAGCACGACGTCCGCCAGGGAGCGCATGATGGTGAAGGCGCGGTGGTCGGCCGCACCCCCGAGGGATGCCGAGACCCCCGACTCATCGGCGACGGCACCGTCGATCGTGGTGACGAAGTTGCTGCGCACCCACGGCCGGTCCACGTCGGGATACGCATAGAGGGCGGGATCCATGGCTCGAACGATAGAGCCGGGGCCCGACCTCGGCAGTGCGGCATACTCCGGCCATGACTGCCTCCCTCTCCGCTCTGCTGTCAGGCGTCGGCGCACTCGCGGACGTCGCCCCGCGCGACACCATCGGTTTCGACGGGCGCAAGTCCGACGCGGCGGGGGCGATCTCCGAGCTCTCCGTAGAGCTGGAGGATCTGCAGGAACGTCTGTACGCGCAGGGGACCACCGGCGCGCCGACGTCGGTGCTGCTGGTCCTGCAGGGCATGGACACCTCCGGCAAGGGCGGCACCATCGGCACCGTCGCGGGCGCGGTCGACCCGTTGGGGCTGCACATCGCCGCGTTCAAGCGCCCGACGCCACAGGAGCTCGAGCACGACTTCCTGTGGCGGATCGAGAAGCAGCTGCCCGGCCCCGGGCAGCTGGGGGTGTTCGACCGCTCCCACTACGAGGACGTGCTCATCGGGCGGGTGCGCGAGCTGGCCGACGCGGCCGAGATCGAGCGACGCTACGACGCCATCAACGCCTTCGAGCGCGCGTACGTCGAGGGTGGCGGCACGATCGTGAAGTGCCTGCTGCACATCGATCGTGACGTTCAGCAGGAGCGTCTGCAGGCACGGCTGGACGACCCCACCAAGCACTGGAAGTTCAACCTCGGCGACCTGGACGAGCGTGAGGTCTGGGACGAGTACCAGCGGGCCTACGACATCGTCCTCCAGCGATGCTCCACGGACGTCGCGCCCTGGTTCGTCGTGCCGAGCGGACGCAAGTGGTACCGCAACTGGGCCGTCGCGACGCTCCTGCTGGAGCACCTGCGATCGCTCGACCTGACCTGGCCGGAGGCCGACTTCGACGTCGCGGCCGCCAAGCGACGACTCGCGAGCAGCTCGCCCGCCTGAATCCCACTGACTGCGACGTCTCCGGGGCGTACGGGGTGTTCTCGCCCCGGAGACGTCACACTCGGCGGTGGAGGTCTCAGGCGAAGGCCAGGTCCAGCGGCACGAGATCGACGGCGCCGACGGCATAGCGAGCGAGCACGGCCTCGGCGATCTCGTCCTCCGCACCGAGCGGCTCCGCCACGGCGACGGCACCGGCCTCGTAGGCCAGCTCGGCGACGCGGTCGGGCAGGAAGCCCGGTGCGAGCATCAGGACGCCGACAGCGATGTGGCGTCGCCCGTCGGCGCGGTGCGACCGCACCGCCTCACCGGCAGCCGGGGGAGCGCTCGACGCGAACGCCGCGATCGTCGGCAGCTTGTGGTGGGCGCCCCACGCTCGCGCCGCACGGGCGATCATCGCGTTGGCGACGGGGTCCGACGAGCCGGCACCGGCCAGCACGAGGGCGTCGAGCTCACGCACACGGTGCTCCTTGAGCGACTCCCGCAGGCGTCGGTCGAGGACGTGGAAGAACGCGTTCTCCAGCCCCAGGATGCGGGTCACCTCGATCTGCACGCCCTCGTGTCGCTGGCGCGCTGCCTCGACGGCCTTCGGGACGTCGACCTTGGCGTGGTACGCCTCGGTCAGCAGCAGCGGGACGACGACGATCTCGCCGTGGCCCTCCGCCACCAGGCGGTCGACGACCTGGTCGAGGTCGGGCTCGTTCAGGTCGAGGAACGCAGGCTCCACCCGGAGGTCAGGACGCATGCACGCGATCTTCTCCGTCAGGGCAGTGATGGTGGCGGCAGAGCGCGGGTCGCGGCTGCCGTGCGCAAGAGCGATGAGTGCTGGTGCGGTCATGGTGCTGTCCTCCTTTCAGAGGGGTCGCCGGATGCGGCGTGGGGGTTGAGGATGCCGATGAAGTTGAGCTTGAACGCGCGCTGACAGCTGTGACACTCCCACTGTCCGTGGGCGTCGCCGTGCGGACGCAGGTCCTCGTCGCCGCAGAACGGGCAGTGGAACGGAATGGCTCGCACGTCACCACCCCCAGCTCGTGGACGCGGGGCGGACACGGCACGCCGCGGGAGCGATGAGACGTCCTCGAGCCGTTCGTCGGCGCTCGCTCACCGGAGCACCTCCTCGTCGGCGCGGGCGACCCAGCGGGCGAACGGCTAGCCGTCCTCGCGCTGGTCCAGGTACGTCCGGGAGATCTTCTCGACGTAGTCGGGCAGCTGGTCCCCGGTGACCTTGTGCGCGCGGAGCTTGCGGCCGAAGCCGGCCTCGAGCCCCAGCGCCCCGCCGAGGTGCACCTGGAAGCCCTCGACCTGCTCGCCGTTCTCGTCGGTGACGAGCTGACCCTTCAGGCCGATGTCGGCGGTCTGGATGCGCGCGCAGGAGTTGGGGCAGCCGTTCACGTTGACGGTGATGGGCGCGTCGAGCTCGGGCACGCGCTCCTCCATCTCGTCGATGAGGTCGCGGGCGCGGTCCTTGGTGTTGATGATCGCGAGCTTGCAGAACTCGATCCCGGTGCACGCCATCGTGTGCTGGCGCCACGCCGACGGCCGGGCCTGCAGGCCGATGGCGTCGAGGTCGGCGACGGCGGCCTCGACGTCGGCCTCCTCGACGTCGAGCAGCAGGAGCTTCTGGTGAGCGGTGGTGCGGACTCGGTCCGAGCCGTACTTCTCGGCGACGTCGGCCAGCTGCGAGAGCTGGGTGCCCGAGACGCGACCGGCGACGGGAGCCAGACCGATGAAGTACCGGCCGTCCTTCTGACGGTGGACGCCCACGTGGTCGCCGGGGTCGTCGGGGATGACCGGCGCGGGGCCGTCGAGAAGTCGCCGGCCGAGGTACTCCTGCTCGAGCACCTCCCGGAACTTCTCAGCGCCCCAGTCCTTGACCAGGAACTTGATGCGGGCTCTCGACCGCAGCCGACGGTAGCCGTAGTCGCGGAAGACCCGGCAGATCCCGGCCCAGACCTCCGGCGCGTCGTCGCTGGAGACCCAGGCGCCGAGTCGCTGCGCGAGCATCGGGTTGGTGGACAGTCCGCCTCCGACCCAGACGTCCCAGCCCGGCCCGTGCTCGGGGTGGACGACCCCGACGAAGGCGACGTCGTTGATCTGCGGCACGACGTCGTGGCTCGGATGGCCGCTGATCGCCGTCTTGAACTTGCGGGGGAGGTTGGAGAGCTCCTTGTCCCCGACGTAGTCGTTCTTGATCCGCTCGACGACGTCGCTGCCGTCGATGATCTCGTCCTCGGCGATGCCGGCGACGGGGGAGCCCATGATGACGCGGGGGCAGTCGCCGCAGGCCTCCTGCGTGTGCAGCCCGACGCCCTCGAGACGGTCCCAGATCGCTGGCATGTCCTTGACGTCGATCCAGTGGTACTGAACGTTCTGCCGGTCGGTCATGTCCGCGGTGTCGCGGGCGTACTGCGTCGAGAGCTCACCGACGGCGCGCAGCTGCTCGACGTCGAGCTGGCCGCCGTCGATGCGCACGCGCAGCATGAAGTAGCGGTCGTCCAGCTCCTCGGGCTCGAGGGTGGCGGTCTTGCCGCCGTCGATGCCGGGCTTGCGCTGCGTGTACAGGCCCCACCAGCGGAACCGGCCCCGCAGGTCGCCCGGGTCGATGGAGTCGAACCCTCGATGGGCGTAGATGTTCTCGATGCGGGCGCGAACGTTGAGCGGGTTGTCGTCCTTCTTGGACTGCTCGTTGGCGTTGAGGGGCTCGCGGTAGCCGAGCGCCCACTGGCCCTCGCCGCGCTTGCGGCGGGGCGTGCGGGGCCGGGTGTCGGTGCCGGATGCAGATGCCATGAGTCTCTTTCGGGACAGGAGCGCACGGCAGGGCTCAGACGCGGGGAGATGCCGCGCG
>JBQGDU010000618.1:0-11062 GCA_052039245.1 Aeromicrobium sp.
CTCCTCGGAGTAGGCGATCGCCCCGACCGACGAGGCGAGCGGCCCCGACGAGCCGGCAGGCACCCTCAGCCCGGCCACCCAGTCGGCGGCCGCCTTCGCCGCATCCTCGCGCCCGGCCGCCTGCAGCCCTGCAGCGGCGAGTCCGGTGGTGTTGGTGTTGGCGACGTCCTGGTCGATCAGGGACCCGTCGTCGGCCTGAGCGTCCTCCAGGGAGTCCGCGGCGCGCGTGATGGCCTCGTCCACCGTCGGGATCGGGACGCCCTGGGCTGCCGGTGTCACGCCGGCGGCGCGAGCCCTGACCAGCACGTCGAGCACGAGGGCGGTGGTGTCGTGACTGGTCATCGTGTCGGCCGTGCAGGGCGAGTGGTCCGCCGCCGGCAGGAGACGGACGGAGCCCGAGGGGCACTGCTGGCGCAGCAGGTAGCCGAGGGCGTCGTCGGCCTGGTCGCTTCCCGCCGCGACGAGGGACCGAACCGCCCAGCTCTGGGCGATCGAGTTGACCAGGCCGCGGTCGGACTCGCCGACCGGGTCCTCGGCGTACAGGTCGAAGGCCGCGCCGACCGGCTCGTCGGGCACCGTGACGGAGCGCTCCACGAGCGCGACGAGGTCCTCGCCACCGTAGGCGGAGGCATCGCCACCTCCCAGCTCCGCGGCGACGGCCAGCTTGCCCGCAGCTCCTGGGAAGACCCAGCCGGGCTCCTGGAAGGTCGCGTAGTCCGAGGCGAGGGCGGAGAGGCTCGAGGTGACAGCCTGCGCGTCGGCGGCGTCGCCCAGCGCGTCCAGGGCGATGACGACGTCAGCCGTGAGGCCGGCATCCGATCCGTCCCCGAACGAGGCCGGAGCCAAGCCGCCCGGCAGCTGTCCGACGAGCCAGTCGCTCGTCTCCTGCTCCCGGGGACCGGCCGAGGCCGCGGACGCGACACCCAGCAGCAGTGCGGTGCCGGCCAGCGCGGCCGTGCATCTGGTGGCGATCGATGACATGAGTTCCTTGCCCGCTGCGTGCGGTCAGGAGCCACGCTCCCGGCCGCGTCCTCGACAGCGTGGGGTTCGGCGCCTGGTCAGGTGTTCCGGCTCGCCACCTGTCGGTGGCCTACGGTTGCGGGTCAGCGTCGGACTTCGACCGACTTCCCCTGGATCCGGGCGGATGGATGGGTGCCAGCTGGCAGGAGGACTGTAACACCGCCCGGTACGGCGGAGGACCGCTCAGCGGACCCGGAAGGCCTTGCTGCCGACCCGGCCGCGGTGGGCGCCCGTGACCTTCACGGTGACCTTCCCCCGCGTGGCCCCCACCCGGAACCGGTGGCTGATCGTCCCCGAGCTCGACGCCGTCGGCCGGGCGATCGTGCGCCCCCGGTAGGCGATCGTCGTCCGTTCGCCCTTGGCCAGGCCCTTCACGGTGACCCGCTGGTGGGCCTTGCGCTTCACCGTGGCGTACCGGAGCCCGACCGCGAGCTTCTTGTCCGCCAGCGGGAGCCGGGCCGTCGGAGCCGCGGCACGGGACTCGCCCCGGTGGAAGTCGAAGGCCACCCAGCCGCCCTTCGGGACCGTCAACGAGTCGACGCCGAGCTGGGAGTAGGTCCACGTGCCGTTCGTCCCCTTGCTCCACCACAGCGACCAGTACGCCGTCGCCGGGGGCGTCACGACGCACGGCTCGACGTCGGGCCCGGGCCGGGAGTCGATGCGGCACACGAAGCCGGGCGTCCGCTGGACGTCGTCGAGCGTGTGACCGGCGCCGACGAAGGCCGCCCGGGCCAGCCTCGCCCCTCCGGGAACGCAGCGCGTGGTGCGACTCGTCTCCCACTCGACCACCACCGTGACGCCGGTGCCCCGCGCACAGGCTCCGGACGTCCAGCGCGCCGAGTCCGCTGCCGCGCCGCTGGCGGTCAGACCGGCCAGCACCACGACGCCGGCGAGGACGGCACCGAGCACGGCACGGGCCCGACGCGGGGCCATCAGAGGTGACGTCCACCGCGTGCGGCGGGGCTCAGCGCGGCCGGGCTCCCCCAGCGACGCACGACGGTCGCGAGACCGGCGAGCAGCAGGGCGACTCCGGCCCAGAGCCACCAGGACGGCAGGTCGGCACCGGCGGCGGGCAGGGCGCTGCTCGCGCCCACCGTGCCCGACCCGCTGCCACTCGGACCCTCCGCCCCCGCGGCCGGCGCATCGTCGACGGCGACGGTGAGACCGGCGATGCCGCCACGGTCGTCGACCTCGCTCAGCACGACCACCGCGTACTCGCCTTCCTGCTCCGGGGCGAGCAGAGGCTCGCTCCGGACCGCGCCGGCGGCAGCGCGGTCGACCGCCGCGGCGCTCAGGGCGCGCGTCTGCGGGGCGGACATCGCCCTGGCCGAGGCGTCGTCGGCCTGCTCGTCCAGGACCTCCTCGAGCACGTCGGCCGGGACCACGAACAGCTCCAGCGGCTCACCGTCGGCCGGGGCGGAGTCACCGAACCCCACGGTGAAGCGTTCACCGGGCTCCACGACCTCCGGGTCGACGACGACGTCGAACTCCGCCGGGCCGAGGACGTCGAGGACGGTGGTGCCGGTGCGGCCGCTGTCGGTGCCCTGCACGCGCAGCGTGATCGTCCCCTCCTCGTCGGGCAGCGTGACGTCGATCGTCGCCGTGCCGGCGGCGTCGGCCGTGCCCACGCGGTCGACGTCGCCCGCCTCGACGGTGAACGACTCCCCGGCGTCCAGACGGGCGATGTCGACGGCGACGGTCGAGCCGGTGGCGCCGAATCGGGGCGCGTCGACCTGCACGTCGGCCGCGGGCAGCGCGAGCACGGCCTGGGCCGTCGCACGACGCCACTGGTCTCGAAGAACAGGAGCGATGCCCTGGGATCGGCCGGTGTCGAGGGCAGCCTGGTCGTAGGCGATGGCCCCGACCTCGTCGGCGAGCGGCGTGCCGCCGGCCTGGCGCGGGGTCACCTGCTTGTCGTAGACCCAGCCCGCGGCACGCGCGGCACCGGCGAGGGCGCGATCGCCTCCCGAAGCCTGCAGCGCGTGGGCGGCGAGGCCCGTGGTGTTGGTGTTGGCCGTCCCCTCACCGAGGAACGAGCCGTCAGCGGCCTGCGACGCGAGGAGGTAGCGGGTAGCCGCATCGATCTCGTCCTGGAGACCGCCGACGCCGTGGTCGCGAGCCACGGCGAACGCCTGCAGAGCGAAGGCCGTGGCGTCGACCTGTCCGCTGCCGGCCGTGCACCCGGCGTCGGTGATCTGCTCGATGACCGAACCGTCCGCGCACTGCTGGCGCGTCAGGTAGTCCGTCGTCTCGTCCACGAGATCGGCGCCGGCGACGGCCAGGGCACGGACCACCCAGGACTGCTTGATCGCGTTGGCGTAGTCGCCGAAGTCGGACCGGTCGATCGCCCGTCCGGCGTTCGCTCCCTCGGTCGGGATGACGTCCTCCAGGATCGCGATGAGGTCCTGGCCCTGGACGTCGCGGACGTCGCGCCCCGCCAGCTGCAGCGCCACGGCGAGCTTGCCGACCGACCCGGCGTAGCGGCTGTCGGGCCGATCACCGAAGGCGGCTCCGGTCGTGTAGGCCTCGACGCTGGCGGTCAGTCCGTCCGCGAGCGCGGTCCGCGCCTGCGGCTCGGCGTCGAGCGTCGAGAGCGCCACCAGGATGTCAGCGCTGAGGCCGTGATCGTCGTAGACGTCGTCCTCACCAGCGCCGTATCGGTTGTCGACGATGCCGGACGCGGGCACCTGGTCGGCCAGCCATCCGGCCGACAGCTCCTCGTCGGGGGTGGGGGCCGCGTGGGCCGGCGAGACGAGGCCGAGGCCGAGGAGACCGGCCGCACCGAGCACGGCGAGACGAGCGAGCAGTGGGCGCTTCATGGAAGTCCTTCCCGCTGCAGAGCAGGAGGACTCGGTGAGCCCGGCTGCAGTCCGCGACAGCGTGGAATGTTCAGGTCCTGGGGCCGGTGCTCCGGCTCGCCGTCACGCGGACGGCCCACGGTTGCGGGTCAGCGCCGGACTCTGACCGGCTTCCCCTGCCTCGAGGACGTGTGGAGTTGTGTGCCTGACGGCGCACGAACCGTACCAGCGCCCGCACCCCTCGGGGGCGGGAACGTCAGGACTCCGAACGCCCGCGGCGACGGATCACGACGACCAGCACCAGCGCCAGGACCACCACGACCACTGCGCCGAGCACGATCTCGGCCCAGGAGACGGCGAAGCCCTCCTCCTCCTCGAGGGAGTCGTCCGCGGGATCGGCCTCGGCCACGGCTCGCTGCGGAGAGAGGGCCGGCTGACGTTCGTCAGGGCCGTCCTGGAAGGCGAGGCCGACGACGTCCCCGGCCGAGACGGTCTGGGTGTCGACCGCCTCCTGGGCGAACGCCCACTCGTTGTCAGAGGCCACCCACGACCCCCAGAAGGCATCGGCGGACGGCATCGCGTCGCAGCTCTCACGGGTCTGGTCCGGCGCGTCGTCGACGCGGCAGACCACCGCGGAGCCGAACTCCGTCGTGCCGTCCACGTGGAACCCCGCCTCGGTGATCGTCTCCAGCATGGTCTGCCCGTCGGCCGGGTCCGTGACGCAGCGGGCCTCGACGTCCCCGTCGAGCATCTCCGCGTCCACGACGACCGTGACGGCCTCCGGTCCGCACGGGCTCTCGCTCGCGTCCTCGGCGACGGCCGGACCGACGAGACCGGTGGTGGCGAGGAGGGCGATGGCGACGACGGCGAGCGGGCGCATGGGACGGCAGGTTAACAACCACACCGGGCCGGACGTGCTGGGCGGGACGCGTCGGGCCGGACGCAGGGGCGTCCGGGCGTGAGCCCTGGGCCGATGTGATCGGCGCCCGAACACTCGGCGCGGCATCCGACCCACCAGTAGCGTGGGGCCATGACCCTGGCAGACGAGATCCGCATCGCCCTGGACGGCAAGTGGCGCCACGTGCGGGAGCAGTCCCGCCGGGAGCTGGCCGAGATGGACCTGGCCTTCGACCACGACCTGACGCTGGACGAGGCGCGCGAGCGGACCTTCGCCCAGCTCAAGCAGCTGGTGCCCACGGGCGTCCCCGCGGCCGGCTTCCGGGAGGCGCACGGCGGCGGTGGTGACCCGGGCATGTCGGTCACCGGCATCGAGATGCTGGCCCAGTTCGACATGTCGCTCATGGTCAAGGCCGGCGTGCAGTGGGGGCTGTTCGGCGGCGCGGTGGAGAACCTCGGCACCGAGCGTCACCACGCGCTCATCCCGCAGATCATCGACCTCGAGCTCGTCGGCTGCTTCGCCATGACCGAGACCGGGCACGGCAGCGACGTGCAGAGCCTGGAGACGACGGCGACGTTCGACCCCTCCACGGGCGAGTTCGTGATCGAGTCGCCCACCCCGAGCTCGCGCAAGGACTACATCGGCAACGCCGCCGAGCACGCCACGATGGCTGCGGTCTTCGCGCAGCTCATCACCCGCGGCGAGAACCACGGCGTGCACTGCTTCCTGGTGCCCATCCGCGACGAGCACGGCCAGGACCTGCCGGGCGTCACGACGTCGGACTGCGGCCACAAGGGCGGTCTGCGCGGCGTCGACAACGGCCGCATCGTCTTCCACGACGTCCGCATCCCCCGCGAGAACCTGCTCAACAAGTACGGCACCGTCGACGAGGGCGGCGCCTACAGCTCCCCCATCGAGAACACCAACCGACGCTTCTTCACGATGCTGGGCACCCTCATCAGGGGCCGGGTCAGCGTCGGAGGGTCCGCCGGCGCGGCGGCCGAGGTGGCGCTGAGCATCGCCGGACGGTACGCGCTCAAGCGGCGCCAGTTCGGCCCGGACGACGCCACCGAGGTGCTGCTCGCCGACTACCGCATGCACCAGCGACGCCTCCTGCCGCTCATCGCTCGCTCCTACGCCTACCGGTTCGCGCAGAACCAGCTCGTCGCGCGCATGCACAAGCTGCAGAGCACCGACGAGCCGGATGCCCAGCAGCAGCGCGAGCTGGAGGGTCGCGCCGCCGGCATCAAGGCGATGCAGACGTGGCACGCCTCCAAGGCCATCCAGGAGGCCCGGGAGATGTGTGGCGGCGCCGGCTACCTGAGCGAGAACCGCATCGCGACGCTGCGCGACGACGTCGACGTGTTCACGACGTTCGAGGGCGACAACCACGTGCTCCTGCAGCTCGTCGCGAAGGAGCTGCTGACCGCCTACGCGCAGGAGGTCGGCGGGCTCGACCCGGTCGGCATGGTGCGGTTCGTGGCCAGCACCGTCACGGACACCGTCCGGGAGCGCACGGCCGCCTCGCAGCTCATCCAGCGGCTCATCGACGCGCGCCCCGGGGGCGGGGAGGAGCACGACCTCCTGGACCGCGGCACCCAGCTGGAGCTGTTCGAGGACCGCGAGGAACACGTCATCGAGACCGCGGCCCGACGACTCCAGAAGGCCGCCAAGGCCGACGGCGACGAGGCGTTCCGGATCTTCAACAACGCGCAGGACCACGTCATCCGGTGCGGACGCGTGCACATCGACCGGGTCGTCCTGGAGGCGTTCACCGCCGGCATCGCCCGGTGCGAGGACGAGGAGGCCGCCGACCTGCTGCGCGACGTCTGCTCGCTGTACGCGCTGAGCACCATCGAGGAGGATCTCGCGTGGTTCATGGGGCACAACCGGCTGTCGGACCAGCGGGCGAAGGTGGTGACGTCGGAGATCAACGACCTGCTCGACCGGCTCCGTCCGCACCTGCTCACGCTCATCGAGGGTCTCGGCGTGCCGGAGTCCTCGCTCGACGCGGCGATCCTCCAGGACTGATGCCCGTGCGGCTCGCCGCCTCCCTGCTGATGTTCGCCCTGGTCGTGTCCGCCTGCGGGCCCGCCCCGGACCGGGTCAACCCCGAGCGGGCCAGACTCGCCACCGACGACGTCGCGCGGACGCTGCTCGAGGCGGTCGGAGACGGACTCCGGCTGCCTGTCGACGATTTGCGAGGCCTCGCCGACGCCCGTCGCTGCGAGGACGAGTCCACCGCACGGCAACAGGTGGATGCGTCCTTCGACCTGCCGCTGGACAATCTCGCCACCGCCGGGGACGACGTCGCACGAGCGCTGAGGTCGGCCGACCTGGAGGCCACCGAGTCCGAGCGCGACGGTTCGAGGGTCTTCGAGGGGGAGTCCGGACAGGTCACGTGGGAGGTCGTGCTCGGTCCCACCGCGCAGAGCCTCTCCGCCCGCAGCAGCTGCCTGGACCTCGGGCGGGTGCAGGCCGTGGAGTTCGCCTTCGTGGAGCGCTACAGCGTCCGCCCGGGGGTACCGTCACCCGACCGCTGACGGCGTCGGCCCGATCAGGCCTGGAAGTCCGTGCTCCGCAGCAGTCTCAGCAGCTCGTACGCGTCGCGCTGCTGCTCCGCGTCGAGGCCGACGATCGCGAAGTCGGCGGCCATCAGGTCCGCCGTGGCGGCGTCGAGCACGGACCGCCCCTCGTCCGTCAGCAGGGCGAAGGTGCGGCGTCGGTCGGTGGGGTCGGTCTCTCGCACGACGAGTCCCTGCGCCACCAGCCGGTCGATGGCGTTCGTGACGGACGTCGGGTGCACCATGAGCCGCTCGCCGATCTTGCTGAGCGAGAGGCGACCCTCGCGGCTGAACGAGATCAGCCGCAGCACCTCGAACCGGGCGAAGGTGATGCCGTGGGGCTTGAGCGTCGCGTCGAGCCGTTGGCCGAGGATCTGCTGGACCCGCATGATCGACGTCGCGAGCTGCATCGCGGTCGGGTCGCCGACGTGCTCGCTCCACAGCTCGCCCGCTCGCTCCAGCGGGTCGAAGTCCAAGGGCATCCGCAGAGCGTACCCACCACCGGTCCCGCCAGGCCGGCTCAGCCCCAGAGGTCGGCGAGGACCGCGAACCCGGCCAGCATCCAGACCGGCAGCACGACGACGAACCACAGCGCCGCCCCGCCGAGCCCCAGCACGTCGCGCACCGCGGGCGTGGCCCCGGCCTTCCGGAGGTCCGCGCGACTCGTCGCGGACTGCCCGGCCCCGGAGACCTGGCCGGGCATCAGGGGCACGGTGAGCGGGACGACCACGACGAGCAGGACGGCTGCGAGGATCCGCGCAGCGGAGTCCGAGACACCGTGCACGAGATCGACCAGCACGGCGCCGAGCACCGCAGCCACGACGAGGACCGCGTGCCCACCGAGGAGGACCCCAACGGCGCGTCGACCGGAACCGCGGCAGGCCCGCACGTAGGCCAGGTGCACCGGCTTCTCGTACCGGACCGAGAGCACCACGGCCAGGACGACGGCGACGCCTCCGACCACCCATCGCACCTCGGGCTGCATCCCTCGACCCTATCCGCCCTCGTGCCGTTGAGCGCGGATCAGCCGGCCTGGAGGTCGTCGAGGATCGGGGAAGGCCGGGGCGATGAGCGCGGCCGTCCAGCGCGCCCAGAGCTCCATCCCACGAGACGACGAGGCGTCGGCCTCAGATGTTGCGCAGCGTGAGATCCACCAGCAGGATCAGCACCACGACCCACAGGAACCAGAACGGCACGGCGGTCCAGGCGAGGGCCCGGGCCACCGGCCACCGGGCTCCCGCCCGCCGGAACCGGGGTGCGGCCGTCGCCATCCCGTCGATGTCGAACGCGGCGCCCGCTGGCATCTCGGCGGGGACGAAGACGCCGATCGACAGCGCGAGCAGAACGATCAGCACGGCTCCCACCACCGTCCGCTCCACCGACTCCGCTGCCGTGGGCGGCGGCGCAAGGTCCGTCGGAACGATGACCAGGTAGGCGACCAGGACGAGCAGGTTGTGAAGGAGGGCGACGGCGACGGCCCACCACACCCGGTCGCGAGCGAGCCGCACGAGCACCGCGGCGACGTGGGGCACGACGTACCTGGCGAGCCCGAAGGCCACGACGACGGCGAGGACGAGCACGACGATCCTGCTCGTCTGTCCCATCGTCCGATCGTAGGCACGGCGCCGCCGCCCCACCGCCGCCGGCCCCGCCTCCCGCGAAGGCTCGCAGGTGGTCCCCGGATGACAATTACTTGGATGTCCAAGTAATATGGCGGCGACGGATCCGAGGAGGACCATGAGCGAGCTGCACACCCCGACGAACCCTGTCCGCCTGGTGACGGCGTCGGCACTGTTCGACGGTCACGACGCCAGCATCAACATCATGCGGCGGATCTTCCAGAGCCAGGGGGCCGAGGTCATCCACCTCGGCCACAACCGCTCGGTCAAGGAGGTCGTGGACGCGGCCGTCGAGGAGGACGTCCAGGGGGTCGCGGTCTCCTCCTACCAGGGCGGGCACGTGGAGTACTTCGAGTACCTCGTGGAGTCCCTGCGCGAGCAGGGCGCCGGTCACGTGCAGGTCGTCGGGGGTGGCGGAGGCGTCATCGTGCCGGAGGAGATCACGCGCCTGCGCAGCTCCGGCGTCACGATCTTCTCCCCCGAGGACGGCCAGCGGATGGGCCTCGCCGGGATGATCAACTCCGTCGTGAAGGACTGCGACGTCGATCTCGCCGAGCTCGGCAGCTTCGACGTCGAGCACGTGCTCGCCGGGGAGCGGGCAGCCGTCGCCCGCGCGATCACCCTGGCCGAGACCGGCCGCCTCGACGACACCGACCGCCGCCGCCTGCACGACGCGGCGGCCGCCCACGCCTCCCCCGTGCTCGGCATCACCGGCACGGGCGGGTCGGGCAAGTCCTCCCTCACCGACGAGCTCGTGCGCCGGTTCCGCGTCGACCAGCAGGACAAGCTCCGGGTCGCCGTCCTCGCCGTCGACCCCACTCGCCGTCGCGGCGGCGGCGCTCTCCTGGGCGACCGCATCCGGATGAACTCCCTCGACGGGGAGCGCGCCTACTTCCGCTCCCTCGCCACCCGCGGGTCGCACGAGCTTCCCGACTGCCTCGACGACGTGATCACCGTGCTCAAGGCCGCGGCCTTCGACCTCGTGGTCGTGGAGACCCCAGGCATCGGACAGGGCGACGCCGCGATCGTCCCCCACGTCGACACGTCGATGTACGTCATGACACCGGAGTTCGGAGCGGCGTCGCAGCTGGAGAAGATCGACATGCTCGACTTCGCCGACGTCGTGACGATCAACAAGTTCGAGCGGCGCGGCGCCAAGGACGCCTTCCGCGACGTCGGGCGTCAGCTCGTCCGCAACCGCGAGGCGTTCGGCTCCAAGCCCGAGGACATGCCGATCTTCGGCACCTCGGCCGCCACCTTCAACGACGACGGCGTCACGGCGCTCTCCCAGCACCTGCGCGACCGCCTGGCCGGCAGGGGCCTCCCCGTCGCGGAGGGCATCCTGCCGCCCGTCGACGTGCGGTACTCCAGCGGCATCCAGGCCGTCGTGCCCGCCGACCGGGTGCGCTACCTCTCCGAGATCACCGAGACCGTCCGCGGCTACCACGAGGAGACGGACCGGCTCGCCGACGCCGCCGCCCGCGCGCAGCGACTCGAGATCACGGCGGCCGAGCTGGCCGACGCCGAGCTGGCCGCATCCGGTGTCGACGAGCTGCTCGAGGCAGCCCGCAAGGAGGTGCCGCACGAGGTCGCCGACCAGATCTCCGCCTGGCCCGCCGTCGTCGAGTCGTACTCCGGTGACGAGCAGGTCGTCGTCGTGCGCGACAAGGAGATCCACACCCGGCTCACCCGCGAGTCGCTCTCCGGGACCAAGGTGCCGCGCGTCTCCCTGCCCCGCTTCACCGGTCACGGCGAGCTCGTGCGCTTCTGGCGCCGCGAGAACCTGCCGGGCTACTTCCCCTTCACCGCCGGCGTCTTCTCCTTCAAGCGCGACGGCGAGGACCCCGCCCGCATGTTCGCCGGCGAGGGCGACCCGTTCCGCACCAACCGCCGCTTCAAGCTGCTGAGCGAGGACGGTGAGGCCACCCGGCTGTCCACGGCCTTCGACTCGGTGACCCTGTACGGCCGCGATCCGGACAAGCGCCCCGACGTCTACGGCAAGGTCGGCACCTCCGGGGTCTCCGTGGCCACGCTGGACGACATGCAGGCGCTCTACGACGGCTTCGACCTCGTCGCGCCCACGACGTCGGTCTCGATGACGATCAACGGCCCCGCTCCCACCGTGCTGGCGTTCTTCCTGAACACCGTGATCGACCAGCAGGT
>JBQGDU010000619.1:0-4574 GCA_052039245.1 Aeromicrobium sp.
GGACGGTCAGTCCGTCGAGCCGGTCACGATCGACTCACCCGACGGGCTCGACATCCTGCGGCACTCTGCCGCGCACGTCATGGCACAGGCAGTCCAGGAGCTCTTCCCCGACGCCAAGCTCGGCATCGGACCGCCGATCACCGACGGCTTCTACTACGACTTCGACGTCCCCGAACCCTTCACGCCCGAGGACCTGGCGAAGATCGAGTCCCGGATGAAGAAGATCGTCAAGGAGGGCCAGAAGTTCGCACGGCGCGAGGTGGACGACGACGACGCGCGCGTGGAGCTGGCCGACGAGCCCTACAAGCTGGAGCTCATCGGGCTGAAGTCCTCGGCCAGTGACGCTGCCGAAGGTGCGAGCGTCGAGGTCGGTGACGGCGGGCTCAGCATCTACGACAACCTCAAGCGCGACGGCTCGCTGGCCTGGAAGGACCTGTGCCGCGGTCCGCACCTGCCCACCACCAAGCGCATCCCGGCCTTCACACTCATGCGATCCGCCGCCGCCTACTGGCGCGGGGACGAGAAGAACAAGCAGCTGCAGCGCATCTACGGCACCGCCTGGCCCACCAAGGAGGCCCAGGCCGACTACCTGCACCGTCTCGAGGAGGCGCAGCGGCGCGACCACCGTCGGCTCGGCAACGAGCTCGACCTGTTCAGCTTTCCCGACGAGATCGGCTCGGGCCTGCCGGTCTTCCACCCCAAGGGCGGCGTCATCAAGCGCGCCATGGAGGACTACGTCCGGCAGCGGCACATCGAGGAGGGCTTCGAGTACGTCGGCACGCCGCACATCGCCAAGGAGGAGCTGTTCCACACCTCCGGGCACCTGCCCTACTACGGGGAGGGCATGTTCCCCGCGCTCGACGTCGACGGCCAGGACTACCGCCTCAAGGCGATGAACTGCCCGATGCACAACCTCATCTACCGCTCTCGGCAGCGCTCGTACCGTGACCTCCCGCTGCGACTGTTCGAGTTCGGGAGCGTGTACCGCAACGAGAAGTCCGGCGTCATCCACGGCCTCACCCGTGTGCGCGGATTCGCCCAGGACGACTCGCACTCCTACGTCACGCCGGAGCAGGCGCCCGATGAGATCCGCCACCTGCTGAACTTCATGCTCAGCCTGCTGCGCGACTTCGGGCTCGACGACTTCTACCTCGAGCTGTCCACGAGAGACGCGTCCAAGGACAAGTTCATCGGCTCGGACGAGGACTGGGAGAAGGCCACCCAGGTGCTCGCCGACGTGGCGGCCGAGACCGGCATCGAGCTCGTCCCCGACCCCGGGGGAGCGGCCTACTACGGGCCCAAGATCTCCGTGCAGGCCCGTGACGCCATCGGGCGCACCTGGCAGATGGGCACCGTCCAGTACGACTTCAACCAGCCTGCGGCGGACCGGTTCGACCTGGAGTACGTCGCTGCTGACGGCTCACGGCAGCAGCCGGTGATGATCCACTCGGCCAAGTTCGGCTCGATCGAGCGCTTCCTCGGCGTCCTCGTCGAGCACTACGCCGGAGCGTTCCCTCCCTGGCTGGCGCCGGTGCAGGCGGTCGGCATCCCGGTCGCAGAGCGTCACGTCGACTACCTGCGCACCCTCGGACAGCGTCTCAAGGGCGCCGGTATCCGCTTCGAGGTGGACGACTCCGACGAGCGCATGCAGAAGAAGATCCGCACGGCGCAGACGCAGAAGGTGCCGTTCATGCTCATCGTCGGTGACAACGACGTCGAGAACGACGCCGTGTCCTTCCGCTACCGCAGCGGCGATCAGGAGAACGGTGTCCCCGTCGACGAGGCCGTCACCCGCATCCTCGAGGCCATCGCGACGCGCGCGCAGGTCTGACGCAGGACTGGTGCCGCTATGCCACCAGATTTGTGACTGCGTGCACCGAATCGGTGGCCGGTTGGGGGCCGGGGCTCACAAATCTGGGGTATGGGTGCCGACTAGGGTGGCGTCGTGACTTCAGAGGACCGCCTTCAGCGGCTCTGGGCCCCGTACCGCATGTCGTACGTGCGTGGGGACGAGCCCGACTCCGGCGTCAAGGACGATGACGACACCTGCCCGTTCTGTCGCATCGCTGCCGGGGGAGCACAGTCCGAGCTCGTCGTGCACCGGGGCGAGAGGAGCTTCGTCGTGCTCAACCTCTACCCGTACAACCCCGGCCACCTGATGGTGGTCCCGAACCGGCACGTCGCCGACTACACCGATCTGGACTCCGCCGAGACGGCTGAGGTCGCCTCGTTGACCCAGACCGCCCTGAGGACGATCCGCGCGGCCTCGCAGCCGCACGGATTCAACGTGGGTCTGAACCTCGGCGGCGTAGCGGGTGGGTCCCTGTCGGCGCACCTGCACCAGCACGTCGTCCCACGCTGGTCCGGAGACGCCAACTTCATGACCGTCCTCGGACAGACCAAGACACTGCCGCAGCTGCTCGAGGACACTCGCGACCTCCTGGCCGACGTCTGGCCGGGCGCACCCGATGAGGACACCGCCTGATGCTCGAACGCTTTCGCCAGTTCTGGACCAACGTCTGGGCGCCGCTGGCCAACCTGCTGCTGAAGCTGGGGGTCAAGCCCGACCACGTCACGATCGTCGGCACCGCCGGCGTCGTGTTCGGGGCGCTGTTCTTCTTCCCCCGCGGCGAGCTGTTCTGGGGCGTCATGTTCATCACGGCGTTCGTCTTCAGCGACATCATGGACGGCTACATGGCGCGGGCGTCGGGCCAGTCGAGCAGCTGGGGAGCCTTCCTGGACTCGACGCTCGACCGCGTGGGTGATGCAGCGATCTTCGGTGGTCTGGCCATCTACTACGTCTCCACGCACGCCGAGGCGGACCTGGGGGAGGTCGAGTGGTACTTCTACCTCAGCCTCGCCTGCCTGGTGCTCGGCAACCTGACCTCCTACGCCCGGGCGCGAGCGGAGAGCCTGGGGATGCAGGCCAAGGGCGGCATCGCCGAGCGGGCCGACCGACTCGTCGCGATCCTCGTGATGACCGGGTTCAACGGCCTGCTCGGATGGGACTTCCTCACCGAGATCACGTTGTGGGCGCTCGCGGCGGCGAGTCTGGTGACGGTGCTCCAGCGCATGACCATCGTCCATCGACAGGCCGTGCAGGACCCACGCCCCCCGGCGTAGGACTCCGCCCCGAGAACATCGCCAGCGACTATGTGACATTGACGTTGACACATAGGTCGGACGCTCTCATACTCAGAGTATGACGACGATCGACGAGCGGTACCTCGACGAGACCCAGGACTCCCTCGCGCGCCTCGGCCGAGCGGAGTACGACGCCACCCTCCGCCAGTTGTCGCAGGCGTCGGTGGATCGCAACTTCGATGCCTTCGTCGACGTCCCGTGGGACCACCCCGACTTCACGGTCGACGTGACCGATCGGCGTTGGGTGCTCCCGGAGGTCGACCCGCTCGGCTCCCACGAGTGGTACAAGGCCCAGCCGGTGGAGCGACAGATCGAGATCGGGATGTGGCGCTACGCCAACATCTTCAAGGTCGGACTGCAGTTCGAGAACATCCTCATCCGCGGGATCATGCAGTACGTGTTCACCCAGCCCAACGGGTCTGCTGAGTACCGGTACCTCACCCACGAGGCCACCGAGGAGTGCCACCACACCCAGATGTTCCAGGAGTGCATCAACCGGATCGGCGCCGACGTGCCCGGGATGCCGCGCTGGATGCGAGCGGTCAGCGGTCTGCTCCCGTTCGCGGCGTCGCGCTTCCCGGTGGGCTTCTTCGTCGGGGTCCTCGCCGGCGAGGAACCGATCGACCACACCCAGAAGCAGGTGCTGCGCGGGGGTGACGAGGTGGCCCCGGTGATCCGGCGGATCATGCAGATCCACGTCGCCGAGGAGGCGCGACACATCTCCTTCGCGCACGCTTTCATCATGCGGCACGGTCCGGGACTCGGACGGGTCGAGCGATGGGTGCTGTCGATGCTCTACCCCGTCATCATGCGGGTGCTGGGCGACGCCATCCTCGTCCCGCCCAAGGAGCTGACCACCAAGGCCGGCGTGCCCAAGCACGTGGTCAAGGAGCTGTACTGGGGCTCCCCGGAGGCGCGGGTGTTCCTGTCCGAGCTGTTCAGCGACGTGCGGATGCTGGCCGAGGAGTCCGGTCTGATGACCCGTTCCTCGCGTCGCATGTGGCGCTGGCTGAAGATCGACGGTCGCACGTCGCGGTACCGCAGCGAGCCCCCCGTCGCGTTGGCCGACGCCACCTCGGCCCGCGCGGCCTGACGTGCCGCACGTCGTCACCCAGGCGTGCTGCGGTGACGCCGCCTGTGCCTTCGCCTGTCCGGTCAACTGCATCCATCCGACACCGGACGAGCCGGACTTCGCCACGGCCGAGATGGTCTACATCGACCCGGTGGCCTGCGTCGACTGCGGCGCGTGCGTCCGTGCGTGCCCGGTCGGGGCCATCAAGCCCCACACGAGGCTGGGCCCGGACGAGCTGGTCTTCGCCGAGCTCAATGCGCTGTTCCATGCCGACTCCGACGTCGGCAACGGGTTGGAGTCTGCGACGCGTCCTGCCCAGGCTCCGGTGCCGCCGGTGGTGCGGCTGCCTCGTGGGCGT
>JBQGDU010000620.1:0-1873 GCA_052039245.1 Aeromicrobium sp.
GGAGACACGGCGATCGCCTCGAACATCAAGGCGGGGTACTTCGAGCCGTTCCGCCCCGTGACGGCTCAGGACGTCGACCCCGAGGCCTACGCCGACCCGGCCGGCACGGTGTGGGCCGCGAGCGCCTCGACCTTCGGATTCTTGTACAACACGAACCTGATCGACGAGGGCGATGCCCCCGCGGGATGGGACGACCTGCTCGACCCGTCGCTCGCGGGCGCCATGACCAGCGACGACGTGACGCGCAACGGAGCTGGCTTCGGCACGCTCTCGCACCTGCTGTGGGACGGCCGGTTCGACACGGCGTGGCTCGATTCCCTCGCCGCTCAGGACATCACGTTCCAGTCGTCGTCACCCGTCGCGGGCTCCGCCGTCGCCACAGGACAGTTCGCCGTCCAGCCGTTCTACCCGATGGCGTTCTACCTGCGCGACAAGGCCAAGAACGCGCCGGTCGAGTTCGTCTTCCCCACCGAGGGCGGAGTGCACCTGTCGCCGCACTACCTCGGCGTCATCAACGGAGCACCCAACCCCGACGCCGCCAAGCTCCTGATGGCCTGGCTGTTCAGCCCCGAAGGACAGGAAGCGGCAGCCGAGGTGGGCTACTACCCCCTCGTCCCCGGTCATGCAGGACCCGAGGGACTTCCCCCGGTCGAGGAGCTCGACCTGCTCAAGCCGTTCAACCTCGACGATGTGGGCGGCGTCATGGCCGGCAACCTCGACATCGTCAAGGAAGCATTCGCGGGCTGATCCATCGACGGCGTCCGCCGTCGTGAAGCGGAGGAGATGAGACAGTGGCACAGATAGTCCTGGGGATCGGCACCTCGCACGCCCCGCAGCTCAACACTCCCGCCGAGGAGTGGGAGCAGCGCACCGCAGCCGACCGCCGCAACAAGGCGCTCGCGTTCCGGGGCAACGACTACACGTTCGACGAACTGCTGGCCGAGCGCGGCGCGAGCTTCGCCGACCAGCTGGGAATCGACGTGTACCGCGAGCGTCTCGCGCGGTGCCGCAGCGCCATCGACCGCCTGGGTGACGCCGTCCGCTCTGCCGAGGTCGACGTCCTCGTGATCGTGAGCAGCGACCACAAAGAGACGTTCGACGACGAGGTCCTCGCCCCGTTCACGGTCTACTGGGGTGAGACAGTGCAGCACGAGCCGTACACGCAAGAGGCGCTGGATGCGATGGCCCCCGGCCTCGCCATCGCCGAGGTGGCGAACGTGCCAGAGGTCAGCACGACGCGCCAGTGCGACGCGGAGCTCGGGCTGCACCTGATCACGTCGACGCAGTCGGCCGGCTTCGATCCCGCAGCGTCGCAGCGGCTCCCCGCAGGCAAGCACGGTGATCACGGGATCCCGCACGGGTGGGGGTTCATCATCCAGCAGGTGCTGCGCAACGAGGACGTGCCGCCTATCGTGCCGGTCTTCGTGAACACGTTCTGGCACCCGAACCCGCCGTCGGCCAAGCGGTGCTACGACTACGGCAAGGCCCTGGGGGCTGCCATCGCGTCGTTCCCGAAGGACGTGCGGGTCGGCGTCGTCGCGTCCGGGGGTCTCTCGCATTTCGTCATCGACGAGGACCTCGATCGTGACTTCTTGCGGGCGCTCGAGACGGGTGACGAGGAGTTCCTGACGGGCATTCCGAACGACGTCCTGCGAGCGGGCACCTCGGAGATGCGCAACTGGATCGTCGTCGCGGGGGCTGCAGCTCATGCCGGCCTGGGTGCGGAGGTCGTCGATTACGTCCCGTGCTACCGGTCCGAGGCCGGTACGGGCTGCGCCATGGGGTCCGTCGCGTGGGTGCCGCGCGATGTCGAAGGAGGACTGTCGTGAGTGGTGTGTCGATCCGTCGGCTCGAGAAGCGCTTCGGCGACTCC
>JBQGDU010000621.1:0-12614 GCA_052039245.1 Aeromicrobium sp.
AACTTGTTCACCGCTGCAAGAGCCTGAACAAGAACGTATCCTGCTGTTCATGTCGATGTCCGAGACCGTCGCGACGAGCGAGCTGTGGTCCGTGGGTGAGGTGGCTGCCCGCCTCGGTCTGCCCGCGTCGACGCTGCGCACGTGGGAGCGTCGATACGGCATCGGACCGTCCGCCCGCAGCGCCGGTGGGCACCGACGGTACGTGGCGTCGGACTTCCTCCGCCTGGAGAACATGGCCGAGCTGGTGAACCAGGGCGTGCCCCCCGCGGAGGCCTCGCGCATCGTCCACCGCACGACCACGGAGCAGGACGACCACCCGCTCTCCCACCGTGACCCGCAGGAGTCGAGCCCGTTCGCCGACGCCGTGATCGTCGCCGCCCGCGAGTTCGACCACACCGCGCTGCGCGAGCTGTTCGACAGGTCGCTGTCCGAGCTCGGCGTGGTCGCCGCCTGGGAGACCCGGCTGTCGCCCGCCCTGCGTCGCGTGGGTACGGAGTGGAGCGCCGGCGTCATCGGCGTCGGCGGGGAGCACCTGGTGAGTGACTGCCTGGTCACCGTGCTGCGGGCCCACGCCCACGAGCGGATGTCCGGACCCACCCGGCACCGCTCGGTGCTGCTGGCCAGCGCCGAGGACGACCAGCACGCCCTGCCGCTTCTCGCGCTGCAGAGCGCGCTCGCCGAGGAGGGCGTCCACTGCCACGTCCTCGGCGCACGCACGCCCGCGTCGAGCGTCGCGGGCATCACCCTGCGGCTCTCCCCCGCAGCCGTCTTCCTGTGGGCGTCGCTGCCACGCAACGAGGGCGACACCCTCTCGCGCGTCGTGGCCGCGGCCGCGGAGCGGACGACCGTGCTCCTGGGCGGACCCGGCTGGGCGGACCTCGACGTCGGTCCGGCTCAGCACTGCGTGTCGCTCGCGGCAGCGGTCGAGGCCGTGCGCGACTCCCTCGACGACGCCTGAGACCCTGATCCGGTGCCCGACCTGACGTTCCGTGGACGCCGTCTGCTCAGTGACCGCCCGCTCGTCATGGCGATCGTGAACCGCACACCCGACTCGTTCTACGACCGTGGGGCCGCCTTCGACCCGGCCGACGCGCTCGAGGCCGTGCGACGCGCTCTCGGCGAGGGCGCCGACATCATCGATGTCGGTGGCGTCAAGGCCGGCCCCGGCGCCGACGTCGACGCACGGGCCGAGGCAGACCGGACCGTGCCGTTCATCGGCGTCGTCCGCGAGACCTTTCCCGACGCCGTCGTCAGCATCGACACCTGGCGCTCGGAGGTGGCGGAGGCGGCCGTCCACGCCGGCGCCGACATCGTCAACGACACATGGGCGGGCCACGACGCCGAGGTCGTGGGCGTGGCCGCCACTCACGGCACCGGGTACGTGTGCTCGCACACCGGCGGCGCCCTCCCCCGGACCAGGCCCCACCGGGTGGAGTACCGCGACGTCGTCGAGGACGTGCTGCGCACCACCACCGTCGCCGCGGACGCGGCGGAGGCTGCCGGCGTGCCGGCGGAGGGACTGCTGATCGACCCGACGCACGACTTCGGCAAGAACACGCACCACGGCCTCGAGCTGCTGCGCCGCGCGGACGAGCTCGTCGCCTGCGGACGACCCGTCCTCATGGCGCTCTCCCGCAAGGACTTCGTCGGCGAGACCCTCGACCTCCCGCCCGACGACCGGTTGGAGGGCACGCTGGCCGCCACGACGATCGCTGCCGCCGTCGGCTGCGCGGTCTTCCGCACCCACGACGTCGTGGCCACTCGTCGGGTCCTGGAGATGACGGCGAGCGTCCTCGGCGACCGCCGACCGGCTCGGGCGGTGCGCGGTCTTGCCTGATCGACCCGCCGGCGCATCCATGGACGTCGCCACCTGGTTCGCCGCGCGGACGCACCACGGCCCCCCGGCCCCGCTCGCCGAGCTGCTCGAGCTCAAGGGTCGGCGGAGGATCAGCGTCGTGCTGCCGGCCCGTGACGAAGCGACGACGGTCGGCGCGATCGTCGAGGCCGTCCGGTCCGACCTGCAGGGCCCCGGCCTGGTCGATGAGGTGATCGTCGTCGACTCGCGCTCACAGGACGACACCGCCGACGTGGCCCGCGCCGCCGGAGCCGAGGTCGTCCCGGTCGTCGACGTGACGCCGGGCGTCGACGACGGCAAGGGCGGCGCCCTGCGCACCGGCGTCGCACACATGTCCGGCGACGTCGGTGTCTTCCTCGACGCAGACGTGCGCGAGTTCGGCTCGGACTTCGTGCGCGGCCTGCTCACCCCGATGCTCCGCGACCGCGACCTCGCCCTCGTGAAGGGCTTCTACGACCGCCCGTGGGACCTCGCACGAGCAGCGCCTGGCCAGGCCTCCGGCGGCGTCTCCGGAGGTGGCCGGGTGACCGAGCTCGTGGCCAGGCCGCTCATCGCCCACCGCGCTCCGGAGCTCCGCGGGTTCGTCCAGCCGCTGTCCGGGGAGTGCGCCTTCGACCGTTCCACCGTGGCCGGCCTCCCGTTCGTCTCCGGCTACGGGGTCGACGTCGCCCTTCTGCTGCAGACCGTCCGCGCCCGCGGACTCCTCGCCGTGGCCCAGGCCGACCTCGGCCGCCGCCTCCACCGACACCAGGGTCTGCAGGCCCTCGGCCGCATGGCGCTGCAGGTGTCGGCCGCCTTCGACATCGTGCTCGGGGACGTCGACGAGGTCCTCTCCGAGCGCACCGTCCTGGATCGGGGGCCGTCGGGATCGATGGCGCTCGACGCGGAGTCGGTGAGCACCCGACGGCTGCCGCCGCCCGGTCGACAGCCGGGCGTGTGACGTACGACCTGTCGCGAGGGCCGCGCCGTCGTTAGAGTCGGCCCTCGCCCTGCACGACGACCCCGGAGCATCTCATGCGCACGCCCACTCTTCGGCGCGGCACGGCCCAGCGCTGCACCGCCGGCGTCGTGATGCTCATGCTCGCCGCCGGAACAGTCGGTCTCGCCGTGGCGTCGGACGACGAGCCCGCGGAGGCGGAGGCGTCGCCCGCGGCGATCGACTCCCTGCCGACCGGTCCCACGGCGAGCCCGTCCGCCTCCTCCTCGCCCTCGAGCGAGGACGAGGCGCAGGAGGGCCGGGCCGACGGCGAGCGCACGGAACGACCCAGCCCCTCCCCGCCGGCCACGAGAACGCCAGAGGCTCCGAGCGGGACGACGTCCAGCCCCGCGCCGCGCCGGGCGTCGGCCGCTCCGAGCCCGACCGGTGCGGCACCGACCGTGGAGCGACCGACCCAGAGCGCCCCCGCTCCGAGCCCGAGCCCGACGCGGGAGCCGCGAGAGCGCGGTGCGCTCGGCGATCTGCTGGCCGGGCTCCTGGGTCAGGACTGAGCGCGCCTCACCGTTCCTCGCGGAACTCGACGTGCCGTCGGACCACGGGGTCGTACTTGCGCACGACGAGCCGGTCCGGATCGTTGCGACGGTTCTTGCGGGTGACGTAGGTGTAGCCGGTCCCCGCAGTGGACCTCAGCTTGATGACCGGCCGCACGTCGGTCCCTCGCCTCGCCATCAGAGCCGCTCCCCGCGGGCCAGGATGTCGGCGACCACGGCGTCGATACCGCGGGCATCGACGGTCTTGATGCCTCGCGCACTGAGGGTGAGCGTGACGTGGCGACCGAGGGTCGGCACCCAGTACCGCTTCTTCTGGACGTTGACGTCGAAGCGGCGCTTCGTGCGCCGGTGCGAGTGGGAGACGTGGTGGCCGAAGCCGGGGGTCGCCCCGGTGACCTGGCAGGTGCGCGACATCGCATCCTCCTGTGTAGAATGAGAACCGTTCTCATTTAATCTACCCGGAAGTTCCCATGCGTCGAGACGTGCACCCCACCTACGGACCCGTCGCCTTCCGCGATCGGTCCGGCGACCTGCTCTTCACCACTCGCTCCACCCTCGTGGACACCCTCCCCGAGGACGCGGAGACCGTCGATGTCGACGGGACGCAGGTCCCCGTCGTCGACGTCGAGATCTCCAGCGCCAGCCATCCGTTCTGGACGGGGCGCGGCCGGGTCGTGGACAGCGAGGGACGGGTCGAGGCGTTCCGCCGACGCTACGGAGTCGGCCGGTGACCCGCCCTCTCACGACGCCCGTCGTGCTCGTCACCGGCGTCGCGCCCGACGCGATGGCGGCCGCGACGCTCGCCCTGCAGTTCGACCTGCCGCACGCCGCCGTCGTGCAGCACACGCTCGACGTCGACACGCAGCGGCTCACCCGGGTGGTCAGCGACCTGACCGGCGTCGTCGAGAACGTCCACCACGACCTGGCGCACGCGTGCGTCGGCTGCGCCCTCCGCGAGGACATCGTCCCGACGCTCGAGCGCCTCGCCCGCTCCCGCCGATGGGGCGCGATCGTCGTCCACCTACCAGTGGCCGCAGAAGCCCTGCAGGTCTGTCGCGTGGTCGAGCAGCGGCCCTCCCCCGCACCGCACGTGCAGATCGCTGCCGTTGTCGCGGCGGTCGACGGCGAGCACGTCGTGCAGGACCTCATCGGCGACGACCTCCTGCGCGATCGCGGGCTGCACACGTCCGAGGACGACGACCGGGGCGTCGGGGAGACCAGTGCGGCACAGGTGGAGTACGCCGACACCATCGTCTCCTCCGGGACGCTCGAGAGGCCCTCGCGCGATCTCCTGCGCACGCTCGCCCGGCCCGACGCCACGCTCCTGCAGGACCCGAGCGACCTCGACGGTCCACGGCTCGCGGACGGCACCGCCCACGTCCACCGTCGCACCGAGCGCTGGGTCGACGTCGTGCGCCGCTACTCCCTGCCGGACGTCGAGTCCGAGGAGGTGTGGCGTCTGGACCTGCAGTCCGACCGCCCGCTGCACCCCGGCCGACTCCTCGCCGAGATCCAACGACTCGGTGGCGGCCCACGACGCTCCCGCGGCTGCTTCTGGCTGCCCAGCCGCCCCGGCGACGTCTGCGTCTGGGACGGCGCCGGCGGCCAGGTGAGCATCGGCACCGCCTCGCCATGGGGTCTGCGGGACCCCCTCACCCGCATCGTCGTCACCGGTCTCGACGACGGCGCCGAGGAGATCCGCGAGGCCTTCGAGTCCTGCCTGCTGAGCGACGTCGAGATCAAGCATCGCGGCACGTTCTGGGAGGTCGCCGAGGACGGCCTCGAACCCTGGCTCGGCCCGATCCGCCGCGCCGCCTGACCACCCCGAGGAAGGAGGCCCTCGTGGCCGTCCCCAAGCGCAAGCTCTCGCGCAGCAACACCCGTCATCGACGGTCGTCGTGGAAGGCGACCCCACCCGCGCTCGTCACCGTCCGCGTCGACGGTCGGGACGTGCGCGTCCCCCGTCGGCTGGTGAGCGCCGTGCACCGCGGACTCGTGAACGTCGACGCCCTGCCCACCACCCCCAGGAGGACACCATGAAGGTCCGCAACTCGCTCCGGTCACTGAAGAACCAGCCGGGCTCGCAAGTCGTCCGTCGCCGCGGCCGCACCTACGTCATCAACAAGCAGAACCCGCGTCTCAAGGCGCGCCAGGGCTGAGCCCACGACGCCCCTGCCTCGATCGGGGCAGGGGCATCGTCAGGTCCGGGGCTCAGACTCGGTGCACCCGCGTGCCGACGATCATGTCCGAGAACGTCCGGTTCTCCGGGTCCCAGAGCGGCCACAGCAGACCGAGGAAGCACGGGCAGGTGTCCAGGAACCGGGCGAAGTAGCGGCCGATCGCGCGAGGCAGGCCGGTCGGCTCCCGGGTCCCCGCGACGTGCACCGCGATGCCGAGCAGTGACTTGCCGATCGTCTGGCCGGTGGTGCCCTGACGGAACCACCAGTTGTAGACACCCCAGGCGAGCACCAGCAGCGCGGTGATCACGAACGGCAGACCCGTGAGGCTGAATGAGACGTTCGCACCGCTGCCCGCCGTCGACGCCTCCGTCTCACCGAACTGCCACACCGCGACCGCCCAGATGATCCCGGGCACGACGGAGTCGACGAGATAGGCGCCGGCACGGCCCAGCCAGCCTGCCAGTGGCAGAGCCTCTCCTGGGGCGGGGGACGGGTGGGCTGCGCTCACGGCGGCTCCTGACGAGAGTGGGGATGACGGGACGGTTGCGCGTCCGCGTCCGGGGCTCCCGAGACGGTACCGGCGATACTGGATCCGTGCCCACCGTCACGACCATCCGCACGCTCACCGTGACCGGGAGCCTCGGAGCGAGTCTCCTGCTGTTCGCGGCCGCGACCTCCGCACTGCCGGGGTTGGGGGACTCCGATCTCGTCGTGCCATCGTCCGGTGGCGGGCTCTGGTGGTCGTTCGTCGGGTGCCTCGTGCTGCAGGCGATGCTCCTCGCGGCGCTCTGGTCACGTCGTGGCCCCGCGGTCGCCGGCGTCTCAGCGGTCGCGCTGATCGCTGCCCTGCTCGGTGCCGGCGACGCGACGGGCACGACCTCCGTCATGGTGCTGGTGGCCGCCTACCGCGTGGGCGCCGGTGGACCGGTCCGGGTGAGCCTGTCGTGGATCGCTCTCGCCGGCCTGCTCATCGCCCTCGCGACCAGCCTCTCGACGTCCTCGGGGTCGCCAGGCGAACGTGTCCTCGTCGGGCTCCTGCAGGCAGTGACCACCCTCTCCGTTCCCCTGCTGCTGGGCGCGTTCGTCCGATCACAGCGCGACGCACGTGAGGCACGCTCGGCCGAGACCCGTGCTCTCGAGCAGGCCCACGACGCCCTCGTGAGGGAGGCCATCGCCCGCGAACGGACGACCATCGCCCGCGAGCTGCACGACGTCGCCGCCCACCACCTCACAGGAATCACCGTTCTGAGCGGGGCACTGGACCGACAGATCACCGCCGACCCCGAGGGGGCTCGGGTAGCAGTTGCCGACGTCCGACAGCAGAGCAAGGCCCTGCTCAAGGACCTGCGACGGTTGGTCACGCTCCTGCGCGACGGGGCGGAGGCCGAGGCGCTGCCCGGGGCAGGACTGCCCGAGGTCGAGGATCTCGTCACCGCGCTGCGGTCCTCCGGGACCGAGGTGCGGCTGTCGGTGAACGGCGCCCGCTGGCGGCGGGAGCTCGGCCCTCTCGCGTCCCGTGCCGCCTTCCGGACCGTCCAGGAGTCTCTGACCAACGCAGCTCGCCACGCGCCTGGTGCCGCGTGCGAGGTGCTGGTCGACGACGACGCGGACCACGTCCTGGTCGAGGTCTCGAACACCGCGACCGCGACCCTCGGCGCAGGTGCCGGGTCCGGCCTCGGCCTGGTGGGCATGCGCGAACGAGCCGAGCTGCTCGGCGGCCACCTCGATGCCGGACCGACCGCGGACGGCGGTTGGCGCGTCAGCCTGACCCTTCCCCTGGAGGCGGCGTCATGATCCGCGTGGTGGTGGCCGACGACCAGGCCCTCGTGCGCGCGGGTCTGGTCACGATGCTCGACCTCGAGCCCGACGTCACCGTGGTCGGCACCGCGTCGGACGGCGACGAGGCCGTCACCCTCGCTCATCAGCGTCGACCCGACGTGGTGTGCATGGACGTTCGGATGCCGGGACGTGACGGCATCTCGGCGACGCGGGAGCTCTGCGGGCCGGACGTCACCGACCCTGTCCCGGTGCTCGTGCTGACCACGTTCGACGTCGATGAGTACCTGTTCGGTGCGCTCGAGGCGGGGGCGTCCGGCTTCCTGCTCAAGGACGCCGAGCCCGACGTCATCGTCGCCGCCGTCCGCGCGGTCGCCGGAGGCCAGGGGACGATCGACCAGTCGCTGACCCGACGCGTGCTCCGCGAGGTGGCGGCCCGGCGGGCCACCCGGCCAGTGGCCGTCACGACCGCGAGCCGACTGCTCTCACCACGCGAGCTGGAGGTCGTCGCGCTCCTCGCCGAGGGCCGCTCCAACGAGGAGATCGCCGAGCGCCTCGTCGTGGAGATCTCGACGGTGAAGTCCCACCTGACGCGCATCATGCCCAAGATCGGGGTGTCCTCGCGCCTGCAGGTCGCCGTGTGGGCCTACCAGAACCGCATCGTCCGCGTCGCCGACGACTGAGCCGCCTGGCGGTGCAGAGGGATTGCGACCTTCGATGGAACGCCGTGGGTTCCATCCTGCGCAGGACGCGGGGCGGTGCGTCTGGTTCCTAGCGTCGGGGCATGACTTCGACGCATCTGTCCTCGGCGAGGAGCATCATCGGCTCCCGTCCGCTGTTGTCCTTCTTCGTCCTCGCCAACACCGTGAGCTGGCTCGCCTGGCTCCCCTACATCCTGTCGGGCCACGGACTCGGGCACTGGGACCTTCGTGTTCCCGGTGGCGACCTCGGCTCACAGCTGATCCTGCTCCTCCCGGGGGCCTATCTCGGTCCGATCACCGCTGCCGTCGTCGTGACCTCGCTGGCCGACGGCCGCGCCGGGCTGCGTCGGTGGGCGCGTCGGCTCGTCCGGTGGCGAGTCGGCTGGTTCTGGTACGTCGTCACGCTGGTCGGCGTCCCGGCCGTCATCATCATCTCCACGATCGCCGTCGGCGGGACGCCCGCGCTCCCGCCTGCCGCACTGCTGGTCGCCTTCGTGCCCGGGCTGCTGATCCAGATGGTCACGACTGGACTCGCCGAGGAGCCCGGCTGGCGCGACTTCGCCCTGCCGCGTCTGCAGGCGCGCTTCGGCCCCCTGCGCGCCGCGGCGATCCTCGGTCCACTGTGGGCGATGTGGCACTACCCGTTGTACCTCACCGAGTGGGGTGGCTGGCCCGACTTCTCGTGGCAGCGTCCAGTGGAGTTCACCGTCTTCTGCATCGCGTTCAACGTGGTGATGACCTGGGTCTTCAACCGCAGCGGTCAGAGCCTGCCGCTCGCCATGCTGCTGCACGTGAGCGTCAACAACTTCATGTCCGTCCTGTGGTCGGACATGTTCCCCGGCCTGGATGCCGAGCTGGCCCAGCCGGCCCTCATCCTCGCAGCGACGACCGCTGCGGTGCTGGTGCTCGTGGCCACTCGCGGCACGCTCGGCTACCGGCCGGCCTCCGCACCCGCGAAGGACAGGATGCCGACCCCGGCCTGACTGCCGCGGGACCGTGGGTCCGGGACGAGGACGTCCTGGACCCACGGCCGGCTCTTGCGAGCCGGCGCCAGAGCCACCGACAGGAGTCGAACCCGCGACATCCTCATGACAAGTGAAGCGCCACCTCACGCTGCCCCAGGCTGACCCGTGCTGCCCCCGGACAACGACCGTCGGAGCCTCCGACAGGAGTCGAACCCGCGACATCTTCATTACAAGTGAAGCGCTCTACCAACTGAGCTACGGAGGCGTGCGGCCACAGCCGCCCGCTCATCCTAGCGAGAGACCCGAGGCAGGCGCGCCCCGTCCCGGCGGCTCATCCGAGGGCTCGGACCAGCCGCACCCCTGCCGCGGCGGCCGTGACGAGACCGGTCGCGGCGATGACCAGACAGAGGCCGGCGGCCGACCGGCGACGCGGGCCGTCGAGGACTCCGAGCACCGCCGCGATCCCGAGCAGCAGGACGACGGCGACGGCCAGCCAGACCGTCACCTGGTGAACCGCCACACGCACCGCCAGGGCGCACCCCGCCATCACCGCCAACCACGTCCGGGTCCACGCGAGCTCGGTGCGCTCCGCGTGCAGACCGGCCTGCGGCGTCACGGTCCCGTGAGGACGACCAGGGCCACGAGGACCGCACAGACGACGACCCCCACGACCACCACGACCCCGCTCCGCGCACTGCTGGGCAACGACTGGCCGAGGCGCATCGCCCGTTCCGCCGCAGCCCAGGACCGCCACCCGTGCACCGCGGCAAAGACGCCGAGGACGCTCAGCACCAGCGCGACGACAAGACGCACCTCCGAGGTCATCCGCACCGGGACCGCGTCGAGGACCGCAGCGGCGAGCACGAAGGCCAGAGCAGTGCGCGCCCAGGCGAGCAGCGTGCGCTGGTTGGCGAAGGAGAAGCGGGGGTCCGGTTCCTCGCCCTCGCCGTACACCGACGCCGGCCATCGACCTGCGGCTCCTCGTCCGGCCTTGGAGCGGAGCGGACTCACAGACTGACGGGCCGCCGGCCCGCCAGCGCCGCGAGCTGGTCCAGGGCGTCCCCGCCGCTGGTCACGGCACGGGACTCCGCAGCGGTCCACGCATAGATCCCCTTGGCCATCGTGCTGCGCTCCGACTTCGCTCGCGCGGCGTAGACCGTGTCGCGGGCCTGGTGCGCCCGCACGTCGCTCCCGTCCGCCTGGACGGCCAGCTGCGCGAGGTGGCTCGCCAGTCGCAGGTCCCCCTCGGCCGCGAGCTCCTCGGCACGCAGGGCGAGCACCTCGCCCCCGCCGGCCAGCCGGGCCAGCTCCGCCGCGAGATCCTCCTGGCGGGCCGGCTTGAGGTGCGCTGGGTCCCCCTCGTACCACCCCGCGTACCGACGCCAGACGTTGCGCACCACGAACTCCGGCTCGTCGTACACGGGCTGCAGGTACGGCTTGTCCACCAGGTCGCTCGGCACCTGCACGTCGTGGATCGCCTCGAGCACGGTGCCCCCGTCGTTCATGATCGTCAGCGTCTGCTCCACGAGGGACTCCAGGTACCGGGCGGTGTCCTCCAGCGCCGACCTGATGCGGTCGGCGCCCGCGATCGGCACACCGTGGCTGCCCAGCATGAGCTCGGCGCCGAGCCCGGCCATCCACCGCAGCGCCTGCGCCCACTCCTCGGCGTAGCGCTGGACCTTCTGCGGATTCCCCGCGTTGGGAGAGACCCAGAGGAACAGGTCTCCGGGGAACAGGATCTTGCGGTCCGCGATCCATCCCACGGTGTGGTCGTCCGTCTCCCCCCACCAGTGCCGCAGGTGCAGGTCGAGCGAGCCGACGCGGAGGTCGTGGGTGTCGGTGTACGTGACGTCCGGCATCCGGTAGGCCTCCGGCCAGACCAGGTCCGGGTTGCGGAACTGGCGCTTGTTGATCGCGACGTTGAAACCCTTCGTGTGGTCGTACCGCGCGAAGCGCCGGGCCACGTTCTCGTGCGCGACGACGACCGGGTGGTCACGTCCCTCGGCCTCGGCCTCGGCGTCGAAAGGTCCGACGCCGAAGACGTGGTCCAGGTGTCCGTGGGAGTAGACGGCGTGCGTCAGCGGGAGCGAGGTCTGCCGGCGCAGTCCCGCGTGCAGGGCGGCCGCCGTCTCCCGGGGCCCGGTGTCGAACAGGGCCAGCCCGTCACCGTGGTCGATGGCGAACGCGTGGCCGAAACCGGCCGCCATCCACAGACCGTCGGCGACTTCCTCCGGCTGGTCCGTCGGGTGCTCGCGGATCGCGTTCAGGTGCTCGCGGCCGGACCAGACGTCGTCGGCGAGCTCGAGGATGCTGCGGTTCATGGGTTCCTCCTGTGGTGGGTGGGGTCGACGAGGTCGTCGCCCTCAGGTGGGTCGAGGTGGTCGTGCGAGCGCCGACGTGGCCCTGCGGTGGGGACGTCGTCGCCGGGGACGAGCAGGTCGGGCAGGATGTCGTGCGGATCGGCCTCGGACGCCTCGATGACGTCCTCAGCCAGGGCTGCGGCGCGCCGTGCGACCACCCCGCGCACCACGGCGAGCACCACGACCACGGCCACGAGCGCCACGACGACGGGGCGCCCGAGCAGGTACCCGCCGTCCCCGCCCATCAGGGCGAGGGTCTGCCGCGAGGACGACTCCAGGATCGGGGCCAGGACGAAGGCCAGCACCAGCGGCGCCGGGCTGATGCCCCGGCGCTTCAGCGCGAGTCCGGCGAAGCCTGCGACGACCATCGTGCCGACGTCGAACAGGCTGTTGTTCTCCGCGAAGACGCCGACGAAGCACAGACCCAGCACGAGCGGGGAGAGCAGACCGGCGGGAACGGCCAGGAGTCGGGTGAACAGGCCCACGAGCGGGAGGTTCAGCAGCAGCAGCATCGTGTTCGCGACGTACATGGAGGCGATGACCGTCCAGAACAGCTCGGGCTGGTCCTGGATGAAGGTCGGGCCCGGGACGACGTCGTTCAGCAGCAGTGCCGCGAGCACGAGCGCCATCGTCGGCGCGAAGGGGATCCCGAGGACGAGCAACGGGATGAAGGCCGCACCGGCCGCCGCGTTGTTGGCCGACTCCGGACCCGCGACGCCCTCGACGGCACCCTTCCCGAACTCCTCCGGATGCTTGGACAGCTTGCGCTCGGCGACGTAGGAGGCGAACGTCGAGGTCACGGCGGCGGGCCCGGGGATCAGGCCCAGGGCGAAGCCGATGGCGGAGCCGCGCAACGACGCGGGCACCGAGCGCCGCAGCTCCTCCCGGGTGGGGATGAGCTCGCGTAGTCGAGGTGCGCGCGGGCGGTCGTGTCGCTGGCGTCCGGTCATCTCATCGAGCACCTCCGCGACGCCGAACAGGCCCATCGCCAGCGCGATGAAGCTCAACCCGCCGTTCAGCTCGGAGACACCGAAGGTGAAGCGGGACGTCGCGCTCAACGGATCCACCCCGATGAACGCCAGCGCCAGGCCGGTCAGGATCATCACGAGCGACATCCCGACCCGGCCGGGTGTCATGAGGACGAGCAGCCCCAGCCCGGCGATCGTGAGTGCGAGGTACTCCGGCGGCCCCAGCTGGACGGCGAGGTCGCCCAGCAACGGAGCCACGAAGGTGAGACCGACGATGCTGATCGTCCCCGCGAGGAACGACCCGAGGGCGGCGATGGTCAA